>NZ_JBBAKG010000128.1:0-14418 GCF_040403615.1 Haliscomenobacter sp.
ATTCTCTTATGCTTTCAGTTATGTCCAAATCCATTATTGGAGAGTTGCTCCTTCGAGCTTTGAAATCATATAAATTCGTCGTATTTGCACGTAGTCGTATCTCGTCTGTAAATCCAGCAATGGATGCGGCTACCCAGTCTTCTATTTTCGTGTGACGAGTTCCATAAGAAGGATCAAAGTACTCTGTTCCCACTTTTATGAAATAATGATCCTCAAAATCCGAATAAGGGTTTTCAACATTTTGACCTTTAATGCCTGGTAAATCATAAAAAGCTAAAGGACTCCCTGCTTTCCATTTTTTATAACTATTCCCTTCTGAACGAGGGTCTGCATCTGCCGATTCAAAAATATTTAAGTATGGGTAATTCCCTATTGTGGTCTGTTTTGAAAAAGCCCAGTTTTGTATTAAAAAACCTTTATCATTTTTTGGGGCAACAACAATCATGTAATGCTTAATCCCTTGTACAAGCAACAACCTGCTCAATAGATCTGCAAATGCACCACACTCACCATCTATAATTTTTTTTCCGTTTACAAGTGTTGGTAAACTGTCAATGATGCCTCTTGAGCAGCCTTTATTTGGAGTAAGATAATAGGTAAAGGGAATTGCCTCTTGATCTGGTCGAAACATTTGTAGATGGAGAGACCGTTCTTTAAAAGCATTCCAGATTATATCAACCATTTCTTTTTCACTACTGACTCCATCAGCTTGTGAACATGTGAAATAAAGGTGTTCAATTCTTGCCTGGATGTTGGTGGGTGGTTTATTGAGTATTACAAAAATTTGATGTTTGGACGTACCAGTAAAAAACCAGTCTGAGGTTTCACCTATTTTTAGAAACCAATCTATATTTAATAAATTTCGGAGACTTATTTTATGCTCCAAACTAAACCAAACACCATCGGCTGCAGATGCAGTAATTAGCCCTGAGTTAGCATTGTATACAGCTTCAAAGGGAAGACTCTCTATCCCGTCATATTTAATCTTGACCCTAATTGTATTACTTATTACCTTATTCTGAGGGCATTTGATCTCAGGGAACATTTGCATGTTGGTTCCTCCAACATAACATAATGGTGAACTACTAGATAACGAATCCGACTGGTATTTCCATTCTGGTTTATTGTTGAATTCCACAGGATGGAAATTTTTGAAAGTAATTCTGCTCAAATACACCTCCCCCGCCAGCACCTCCTCTCCTCTCATCTTCCGTTCCAACAAATCCACAATTTTTTTCACGCCCGCGCCCGCCGCCTCAGCCCATTTACCCAGGCCTAGGTTAGATAGCTGTTGCTCGGCCACTTGGCTACCCATGCTCGTCAGAATACCTTCCAGTTCCAATAATTCAGTGGGGGGCAGGATGCCATTATCTGGCAGGCGCAGTTTCCAACGCAGGTTGAGCGAGCGCCCGTCGGCAGCCACTTGCCACACCATGAGCAGGTAAGCATTCAGGTTCAGTTTGCTGCGCAAAATGGGTTGGCGGGCAGCCGGAATGGCTTGCCCTTGTACTTCGGCATCGGCGGTTTGAAAGGCGGCATCGAAAGATTGTTCGCCCTGCATATTGATTGAAAGGTCGTAGAGGCCTACGTCTAGCACCTGAAAACCAGTGGTACGGAAGTAGGAATTGACTAAGTCAGTCAGGCGACTTGCTTCGCTGTGCAGGGTTTGTTGTGCTCCGTCGAGTAAGCCCGAGTAGTTGCGCTGGAGCAGCGCCTGGCCCATGAGTCCCGTATTACTGCTCAGGAGCAATAGGAGTAGAGGAAAGAAATAGCAGGAGCGAAAACAATGCATTAGTTTAACCTTTAATCGATTTATCTTATTTTTCAGGCAACATCTCATATGTTCTCTTTCGTTCTTGCATCCATGATCTAATAATTTTTTCATCATAGGCTCCAGCTGATAAAATTTCATCAAAGCCCTTAATCAATTTTGCTAATTCCATACTAGATGCTGAAAAATCAGTATGATGAAGTGCATGACCCACTTGTTGTTTTCCATAATCACTAAAAAGAAAATCAATCAAGAAATCAGTGCTTTCTCTTGTACGGATGAATGCGAAATCACTAAAAATGTCATAAAGAACATCTCTATTTTCTTCTTTTTTTGCTTTGATTATTAGGTAGTTCATGGCTTGATGATCTCCTTTTTTTGCTAAAGCAATTGCTGCACGCCATTTGGGGGAGGCTAGATATCCTCCCGGGCGATTTTCATCTTCGGGAAGCATTTCAGGACCTTGAGAGAAGAAGTTACGCATAATTTCATCTCCATCTGACCAGTCTAATTTTCCTACCAAAGGAAAAAGTGGCGTAGTGTGTAAAGTAGGGTGAAGGATCAACGCTTTAAGCATATTTAAACGCATCGCATTAAAATCTTCTTTATGTGCAAGCCGAACCAAATCATGCATATTGTGCAGCCGCAACCATTCAGATTTATCTAGGGCACCCAACATAAGTAACTCTACAATTTTTTGATGGCTCTTAGGCTTACTATCGTAGTAGTATAAATCAACTAATGCAGAATAATACTTATCGCGTTTATCATGGGGGTAAGTCAAGATATTTTTGGACACTATTTCCAACTCAGGAATGACTCTTCGTTGAAATTCAGGGTTACTTAACAGGCTATCTGGAAACCAGTAATCTCGGCTTTTCATCCTGTTACTGATGATTTCTTTAATGTTTTTTTTCTGTGCAACAATACCCTCAGCAAAAAAAAAGAACAAAAAGAATACAAGTATCAATTTCATTATAAATTGTTTGTTTTGGTTTCAAAAATGATTTTCACCTGAGCCTGACAACTGCGTCCTGTATTTTTATCCACTGAAACGCTCGCAATACTGTCCCATTGCATTTTAGATCATATGCCATCAGATTAAAGGAATCTGCACCGGCAGGAATTGCAGGGATTAGGTCATCTTGATCTTCTAAGTTGAAGATGGCATGTCCAATTTCATGAGCAATTGATCTTCCTCCGCATTGCATGCTCAAAGGAAGAGTGGATGAGTTTGATCCTGATAAGGATATTCCATCCGTTTTGTTTCCTGAAACATCAACTTCATTTGTATAGCCTTTGATAAAAATTACTATTACAGTTTTACTTTTGGTTTTAATCGGGTTATTCGGCCTTTTTTTATTGTAATTATCTATGAGTGCTTGATACTCATTATTGCCTGCTTTATTAAGTAGCCCATCATAATCTAAATCATAGTTAACCGCTATATGATCAAAGTTCAAGTCCGAAATGAATTTTATCCCAACTTTTTCATAAACATTTGAAGTATAGTTGGTATATGTGTTTAAATTATTAGTAAAACCACTTGCATTAATTTTTGCCCTTGTAGAATCTGCGTTAGTCTCTGTCTTTCCATCCACACCATTTTCTATACCAGTTACTATCCCATTCACTTTTAATATTGAATCATCACCATGAATTTGTGTAGGATCAGTATCTAAAAAATTATTTACGCCTAATCCAATTGCCAGTTGATTCATCTCACCGTTCCCTGTTTTTTTGATTTTTGGTGCAATGATATCATTTTTGTGCACAGTGGTATTCAAAAGGCCATCTGCGCCTGTATTGATCACCATACCAACGATTTGATCGTCAGGTTTCAATTGAGAATCAATTTGATTATTGCCTCCGGGCAATATTCCTTGAGTATTGGGAAGTCCTTGATTAAAACTAATTAATTGAACATCATCATCTTCCTCATCCAATACGACATACTTAATGTTGATTGTTGTTGTATCTGGACACCAGATCGTCATTTTTCCATGATCACAACCTTGTAACCCACCAACATGAGTTTTTAATACATCTGCCCGCACTGCTCCTACACTAATTGTCACAATTTGTGATCCAGAAGTAGCTTTCTGAGGAGTGACTGTTCCACTACCTGTAGAGAAATAAACTTTATGAGCTACTGAATTGGGTTTAATTTTTACCAAAATATTGTCCGAAAAGGTTTTGGGAATATTTTTCCATCTGATAAAATCGCCATTTGGATCTTTAGAGTAAGAGATGTATTGGGGAATTTCATTTTCATCAAACCCATATTTACCCTTTGCATCTTCAAAATCCACATCCACCACATATACCCTAAGCGTTGCACTGTGCTGTAAGCCGACACTATCCGTTAAATCGGCTTGAATAACTGTTCCTGAAATTGCAGAGGCCTTCATGCGATCAATTTCCGCAACATTGCCGGAGAGATATTTGGCATTGCTCCATTTTTGTTTCCCATTTTTAGTAAACGGAAGACTGTCATTTCGGTAGGCATTTACCTTCAACACCACTGCACATTGACAAGTAAACAAGGTATCATTTGGCCCATACTTTTTGCCATCTACGATAAAATAACCAACAGCTACCGGGTTCAACAACAGATTAAACTTGGCCAGGGCAGCTGCAAGTGCTTTTTGAAAATAATTGGTATTGTTTGCAAAAGTAGAACCAAATGCATCATTGGTCAAATCTTCAATTTGTCCTCTCTTAAGGGGTTCATATGCAGAGAGTCTAGCAAACCCATTCCATTGCACATACAGCAACATATCCGCTTGGTTTGCTTCATGCTCAAACCAAGAAATCATCAGTACAAATGGTATACTTGAGCCGACATTGAATTTGGTTTGCAATTCAGCCAGGATTTTGGGAAGTAGGCTTTGCGCATTATCAGCGGTATAACTGGCCGCAATGCCATATATTCGATAATCAAAGCTCAAAAAACCATGTGCTTGGCTAAGGCTATCGGCAGACTGTACCAAGCGGAGTTCATCTCCGTCGTTCAACTGCATCAAGTCGATGCCTTTTTGTAGACCACCCAGCAATGGGGCATTTTCATTCTCCCAAACTTTAAGTTGTGGGTGTTCAAAATGGTGGGTAAGCAGTTGTAGCTGTCCTTCAACTGCTTTCGCTATCTGCTGATATAAACAAAAAGCTATGATCAAGGTCATTTTTATTTTTGACATTGGAGTTGCTTTTAGAGGGTTATTTACTTTCCTGCTTTTGCACATTCGGGTTGATGGTGCCATAGTACACGTTCAGGCTTGCACTGCTCCCCGCTCCTTTGCCTGGCACGCTGTATGATAAGCGCAAAGGATAAGTACCATCCGGGGCAGCGGTGTACCGATGGCTTTCAAGCTTGGCAAGAATTCTGGCAACACGCAACAATTGCTGCATGAGCTGGAACTGGATGATGCATAAGTTGTGCTTGTTCCCACCGTACATTTGGACAGCAGGGCTGCCTCATAATCCTGCACTTGATTGCGGAAATCCTGAAAATCGGCAGTCAGTTCGAGCAGGACGTCAAATTTAAGGGCTTTGCCTCCATTGGTCCAACTTACGGCCTGGTCGGGCGAAGTACCGTTGCGGGCAAGCGGAATAAACTGGAATACACCATCAGCAAATTTTGAACGATATTCCTTGTACAGCAGGTTTTTCTGCGCTTGGTACCAGGCATTGTTGTACAAGTTGGTTTCAATTTTCACAAAGCTACTGCCACCATAACCACCGCCTGTTTCCAGCTCATCAAACGCTTCGGTTGCGCTGCTGAGCACAACCTGATAGCCATTCAAGGTTCGCGTAGCTCCCTGTGCAAAAGCCGTTGCTTTTTCCTGAAAGGTTTGGTAATTGCTGGTGCAGAAATTGAGGGTGGTCAACAATCCTGGCGGCAGGCTGGTGCCGCCATTGTTGTCATTGGCACGCGTGCCTGCTTGCGCCAGGCGGCGAATTTCAAGGGTATAACACTGCCCAGGGCGCAGGATTTCGTTGGGGAAGTTGAACGAAATGCGCTTGCTGGACAAATTGTACTGCACATCGCCTTGCCACAGTTGAGCCCCAGCAGCGCTCAATAAGATGGCCTTGGGGGCATTGCTGCCTTTGAAAAGATCAGCCTGTCCTTGGCTCAATTCAATAAACTCTTCCTCACTGGCGTATTCACCTGGGTAGAAGTGCTGCATGCCACTGATGGGGTAACTTGCAACAATATTGGCTGGAGTGATGGTCGTAGCAGCTGCTCCGGTAGTGAAAGTGACCTGTTTTTCCTGACGACCTATCACTGTGCCATTTTTGGAATATTTCACCCGTACAATGAAGGTAAATCGGGTGCTATCAGCCAGGGCATCAAATGGCTGGAACTTCAAGGTGCGTCCATCAGTGCTGAGTGTGGCACGGGCAGGCACCACCGACTGGGTTACACTTTCCATCAGCACTGGGCTACCATCCAATTCTACCAAATAAGCAATTGGATTGCCATTGTCATCATAGCTTTCAAGGGTACTGTTCATCGGAAACTGGAAATCAGCAGCTGGAATGGCCGTAGTGGCAACATTTGCAGCGCCTTCTTCGGGACGCAAAGCGGCAATAATCTGGTAATTTTGTTCCAGTGATTGTTCGGTACCGCCTGCATCTTGCAATTCGCCACAATCTTGCCCCAAGGTAAATTGCAGGTTAAATTTCCCTTTGACCAAACCGCCGAGAATGCGGTAACTGCCTCCTACTGCGCCTCGTGCAAAGGTTGGATTGGGCATTTTACCTTGTAGTGCTGCGCCAACAGCCAATTCGGCAATGGGAAACTGCTTGTTTTTAAATTGAAGTCCAACCGAAGCACGCAGGTACGCATAAACCTGACCACTGGCATACCAACCATTGAAACCGATCGGTTTGCCCGTAGTGGAGCAAGTCGCGTTGCCATAGTCAATCAATGCCAAATCGGCACCCAGGTTGATGTTCATGTTGGCGTATAGGGGTTTCAGTTTGTCAAAATTGGCTTTGAAATCTAAACCTACTCCAAACATGACTCCGCCACCGCCGCCTTGACTGGCATTACCTGCTAAAATGGAAGAGGAAATCCCCATTTCGGTAAAATAAGACGGCAAGCTCGCTGGTGGTGGCAACTCTGATCCAAGATCCAGATACATTCGCGCTGCACCAATGTCTCCCACCAGTGGAATCTGAAAATTGGCTCGAATGGGCTTTTGAGGTGTGCCAATGTGAATGAACCATTTTTTATCACTGAAGTGAATTTTGGCTTCCCCGCTCGCCGTAAGCGCTCCAGGAATAGCGGCATTCACTTGCAATAACCCATCAAAAGCTTTCTGTGAAAAACTGTACTTGAGGTTTACGCCTACTCGGATCGATGCGTCGTTGGTATCCACTCGCCCTTCGATGTTTGACTCCTTCAGCATCGTTCCCAGCCCGGTCATGGATAAGTCGTTTAATCCACCACCGTCGTTGAATTGTGCGGAGAGTGCCACTAGCGCATTGAATGCTTTGCCATCAGCTGTACCCAGCAGCAATGAAGCTTTTAAACCCAAACCTGCGCTCGAAGATGGCTGATATTTGATTCCCGTAAGGGACTGGCCAATCGAGAAACTATTGATATTGGCACCAATAGAAGTGAGAATAAGTGAGGAATCCTGCGCTTGCATGTGGTTCCAAACGCCGCCGCCAAAGCCCTTGATGATGCCTGGTGTAGTTTTGGGTAGTAGCCCCATCGCATCTACCATGAAATATTTGGTTTCATCAGGTGTGGTACCGAATAAGGCAACCGCTTTGATGCCTGCGCCTTTCACCGCTTCTATCAGTAATTGTGCATCCAATCCGCCCCAGAATCCGTTGCCAAATGCGCCTTTGTTTTTAAAATGTTCCACAAAGCCATTTACGGCGAGGAAACCTTTTATTTGGCCATCTACACTGAATCGTTTGACTTCAATTCCATCTGGCAGCCAGCGTTGTCGGCCAGTACTAACATCGAGGCGGCCTTTCATTTTGAATCCACCTACAATGTTGAAACCTCCATTTTCCGGGCCAATGCTCAGTCGAACCCGGAAACCCAATCCAGGACTAGCTCCACCTTCCGCTTGCACACTGTCAACGCCTAAACCAAATCCATCAAAATTGGCTTTTACCCCTAGAGATGTAGTTGGGCGATCCCATACTCCCGGATCAAAATAAGGTGCCGTATTTGAAACCGTCAAATCTTGAAAACGGAGTTCGGGTATTTTGATTTTGAGGCCAATGCTATCTGTATTTACTTTAATCACCCCATTCAGCACTGCTTTGGCATAAAAGCGCCGATCGGCGTAAGTGACCTGAATCTTGGAGCTTTTTTCCAAATTGACATCGGCAAACCACATCCCGATTTTTTTTCCGGTAGCCGGTTGTACACTAAACGTGTAGCGCCCACCTTCTTCGATCATTGCGGTATAGCGCACACAATCATCTGGAGTAATGTCCCCTCCCGAGGCTTTGCTAAGAATGGGAATGTTGACCAAGCCTCCAAATCCTCCTCCAGAAAACTTGTTTTTGAGCACCTTCACCAAAACAGAGTCAATAGAGAATGCCCAGCCATCAAGATTTCCATCCTGCAAAGGTACAACTGGCCCAGGAATAGAAGCAACCACACTAACACCCTGATCGTCGATGACCATATCCGTCAAAGAAACCCCTCTGGGTGCCCGCGATTTGTCCAGTTCTTGAGGCAGGTAAATTGAGAATTGTTTCATGTAGAAACCCTTCCATAAGTCTCGGTTTCCTGCATTGGCAAAGGGGTAATTTTCCGGGAATTTCAGATCACTTGGTGTTTTGGTGTCGCTCATGTCAATGTAGGCATCGCTTACCCTGAATAGAAAACCTCCATCCTCACTTAAGCCAAAGGGGTGAGAAAAACTGACTCCCATGGTGAAATCATCCCAGGCTGTAATGTAAGTGGCCAGGGTAGCCTTGAGTCTGATCGAATCCGGAGCTGGTTTAAGGGTTTCGCTGTCGTATGGCACTAAAACATTGCGGCAAAATTCAATTTCAGCAGCCAGGTTGAGTTTTGAAAACCCATTGCAATCCCATTCAATGTAAGTCTGGTTGTTGGCCAAGAGTTTCAATTGAGCGATGTCGGTCAAGCGCAAAGGTGCATCACATTTCAAGGTAAGCTTGGCATTGTTGTAATCTGCTCCACCTGGCGTAAAAGGTACATTCAAAGCCTGAAAGACTACGGAATCTCTGCCTCCAGGTGCAGGAAGGATCAAATAGGCGTTTAGCACTCCTCCGCGGGTTGCATCGAATGAAATATTGTCCAGGATGATGGAATAGGATTTTCCTCCTACTTCTTTGGAAATCGACAAAGGAAGTAGTACGGCACCAGTATCTTTGGCATTGCCGTCGGGAGGGAAGAACTGGGTTGATTTTTGACGGACAATATCTTGCAAATAAAATGCACGATGGGTTCCCTCAATAAATTCAGTTCCATTGTCCAGCAAACGGTTTATGGTAGCTTGACGAGTTTGGGATTTGATTGCCAAGTTGCTGTCGTAAACCTGAGATGATACATAATTTGCATTGCTTAATCTAGAACTCAGCTCAGGAACACTGCCCCTGGCAGGAGCCTCTACCTGGTAAAAACCTACGCTGGGCGTAGTGTTGATATTACCAATTCCAACCAAAGCTGCTTGGGCATTTTGAGATGCACGGGAGGCAATTTGTCTTTTGATCCAGGCGTTGAAACGTTCTTTATTCTGAAATGCTTGAACTGAATCAGCTGGGAGTCTGCGAATTAAATCATTTAGCCATTTAATGAGTTCTCCTTTTTCCTGGGCAGATTGCAGTCGTTGTGCCTCTTCGCTGATTGTTTGAAGTTCTTCCTGTTTTTTGTCGCAAGGATAAAGTTCAACGTGCTTTTTTTCCAAAGCTTCCATTCCAGCCTGACGGCTTGCACTCAAGCTGAGTACTTTGGGTGCGCTTGAAAATTGCCTCCACATTCCTTCTTTGACATATTGCCCCTGGCTACCAAATACGTAGGTAGAGTCCGCAAGGCTTAAGGCTTGAAAAGCATTTCTTGTTTCCGTACGAATTCCGGCACAATGCACTTTTTGTTGAGTGTACAATTCTTCCAGTTCAATAATCAAATCTCCCAAGACCTCCGTAACCATCGTGCCTATGCTGTCTTTTATTTGTTCTGAAAGCTTTGCGCCAGAATCTGTCATCGGCCCGAGGGTATCTTTGGTCGTTAGCCAGGCATAAGGTTCGACTTTTCCATAACACTTGCTGTTTTTGGGGTCATTCATGTCTTTTTGTGTACAGCCCATTTCATTGGTAGTGCCGCCATCTTTATAATTGCCATTGCAATCAAAACCATTAGGATCATATGTACGGTCAATATATAATCCCGCTACTGGTGGGTCACCTTGCCAAACACAATCTTTGAATTTCTGGGCTTCGCGGCGTTTTTGCTCAGCGATACTGTCTTTTTGCGTCGAAAAAGTTGGGCAAAAATCGGCTTCCTTAGGGTCTGGGCAGCGGAATTCAACCTGATTTGGAGCGCGAACAGCTTGCATGGTTCCAGCAATTACCTTACCGTCTACATTGACTTGTATACTGGAGAATGAGACTTTGACCGCTTGTTGTTGGAAGGGTAAAGTCAATAGACCATTTCCGCTAAACGTACCTGCACCACCTGTTACATTCCATATTTTTACTGGAAAACCATACATCCAAATGACATCTTCCGCTTGCAAATTTTGCCGCAATGTTTGGTTCAATTGTGGTTGTTGGTATGGCGTTCCGCAAGGATGTGGATTGCCAACTCCCAACAAGCCTTCTCGGCTACCCCTGATCAAAATGATCTGCTTGCGAATGCTGTCGTTTCCACAAGAGTCAATAGCTCTCCAAAAACGCACTAAAACGGTATCACAAAATCCACGAGCTATTTTTTGTACATTTTGTAACGTGACTTGAACCCTACGACCGCTATTGTCTGATGCCCGAGGCTGTTCGTCAGGCAATGGGTTTCCGCAAGCCACCACAATTGAATCTTGTGGAAAATCGATAAACCGAGGAGGTTTTTGATCTTTTACCACCAGAGTCTGAGTGGCCATGGCCTTCCTTCCACATTCATTCCTGGCTATCCAGGTTCGTTTTACGTTTTTTTGGCAGAGGCTTGAGTCAGATAGTAATGTATCGCGTACTTCAATGGTCACAGTACCACAGTCGTAGCAACCTTTGTCCAATTCTACAATGGTTGTTTTGCCTTCAGGAGTAAGGAGTCCGAGAGTTTGACGGCCTGTGCCGGAGAGATTGTGGTAGAAGTTGGCAACTGACTTGTATTTGTCAATGTCTATCGTATCTGAAGCTTGTTCCAAAGAAATAAGAAATGGAGCCGCAACAATGGAGGCACTCTTTTGCTCAACGCAACCCATCCCAATTTCACCTTGAAGTGTATAAGTTCCTGCTTGGCGAACCCACAAGTCAGTCTGGTTTGATACAACAACACCTTGATCGTCTTTCCAAACCAAATTTCGATAGTTTCCTCTGGCAGAGAGCAGTAAAGAATCTTCGCATAAAGCAAATGAAGCAGCATCAATGCTCAAGGTATTATTTCCTGTGTTTTTGCTTACTTGAATAGTAGCGGGTAGTGCCGTTGATCCTTCCTGTTCAACAATGTATGTTCCTGGAAGACTTGGTTTGAAAGTAGCTCCACTGGCTACAATATTTCCATTTTCATTTTTCCAGACATAAGGCCCTGTTCCTCCACTTGCGGTTAGTAATGCACTATCCTGCGCGCACAAATTCAGCGTTGCCAGACTAATGCTCAACTGCGGGCACAAGGTCACATTGTAAATTAGGCTATCAATAATGTTGCCATCATCGTTGGTGATGATCAAACGGTAAATGGTACTTGACTGTGGCTTAACCCAGGTGTACGAACTATCGGGGTTGCTCAGCCCAGCATCGGGCAACCATTTCATGCACCAGGGATTGAGGCCGGGTGTGCCGATCAGGAGGGAGTCGCCCGCGCAGAGGTCGATGCAGGTTTCTCGGCTGCCGATGGTGATGGTGGTATCCACGATGCAGGCCGTATCTGGAGAGGCAATTGAGAGGGTATATTTTCCTGCCCTCAGGCCAGTAAATACTGGACTGTTGCTCCATGCCGCGGTGCTGTCGATCCGATAGCGCCAGTTGCCTGGATGCGATGCTTGAATGCGGATTTGGGCATTGGCGCTGTCGCAACGGGTGCTGGGGAAGGTATCGATCTGAAGGACCGAAGGGATGTAGGAAAGGACGGTGATCGTATCCGTTGCTGTGCAATTGGCCGCATCTACCACCTTGAGGATATAGGTTCCGGCGCTGTCTACCCTAAGTTGAGCAGTGGTAGCGAGAACCGCTCCGGACACTGTTTTCCAGTTGTAGGTGGATGTCGAAACGGTGGAAGGCGGCTCCAGGATTATTGCTGACTGGGTACAGGTAAGGGTATCGCTGAGTGCCAACTGCACCAAGGGCAAGGGTTTGTGGACTACGTTTCCAGTTGCCGTTTGGCTACATCCAGTGTTGACGTCGGTCATGGTCACACGATAAGTACCTGGCACAGTTGTGTTGAAAGAACGGACACTACCTGGGTTCGTTGCCCCATTGGGCACCTCCCAACTGAAGCTCATTCCATTGGTTGCGGCGCCGATTAAGTTAAGGGTTGCCGTTGTTCCCGAGCAAACTTGTACATTTGGAAGGGTAATGGGCAGAGGAGGTAGTTTCTCGTTGATGATAACCGTAGAACTGGCGGTACAATTGCGGCCATCCAAAGCGGTTAAGGTGTACGTCCCATTCCCCTTCTGCTGCAAATCGGTGCTAAAATCCCATGTTCCTTGCGGAGCAATCACGTAGCTCACTGCTCCCTGTGCATTACTCGGAATGGGGATGACATTGACATTGCCTGCAATACAATCCTGGTCATTTTGGAGGCTATAGCTCAAGCTCAAAGGCAAAGCCTCGTTGATGTTGATCAAACTTGGAAGCGAGTTACATCCGGCCCCATCCTGGGCAATCAGGCTATACGCCCCTGTTGTTTTGCCGCTGAACACCCCCGAAGCTTGTAGTGCGCCACCATCCAGGCGGTAGCTGTAATTGCCCCGGCCTCCGCTGGCATTGGCCGTGATGATCACGTTGTTTTGGATGCAATCCAGGTGGTTGGATACGGTGGAAGATACCGTAACCGAGGCGGGTTGAGAGATACTTGTCGAAGCCGTACCAGTACACCCATGCGAATCTGTCACAGTAAGTGAATAACCATTGGCTGGCAAATTGCTGATAGTGGAGCTAGTTCCACCGTTATCCCAGGTATAGGCATAAGGTGGAGAACCACCTCCTACATTGGATTGCAGCACACCATCTGAGCCACCATGACAAGTTGAATGTGCGATAATCGACAAATCTACCCCGATATTTGTTGGTTCGTTTACACTTATGCTTCTTGTAACCTTGCAGCCTTTTGCATCTGTTACCGTTACCGCATAAGTACCAGCGCGCAGGTTTTGATTGACGGCGGTCGACCTTCCATTGCTCCAGGTGTATTGGTAAGGAGCAGAGCCTCCAGTAGGACTCAAACTGATGCTGCCGTTGGATGCACCAGAGCAGTTGACCGCTTGCACTACCGGAGTTGGCAATTGCAATTGGCTGGCTTCTGCAATGGTAAGGTTTGCGCTGGCGCTGCAGCCAGCCGCATCTTGTGCAACAACGGTATGAGGACCATTTGGTACATTTAAAAATGTTCCCAAGGTCTGAGCCGTACCATTGTCCAAACGAAAGCTCAATGCTCCACGAGCTCCGGTGGTACTGGCTACAATGTTGGCATTACCAGGAATACAATCCTCCTCTTTCAGTTTACTCAAACTGAGACTCAGCTGAGCAAGTTCGCTGATGCTTACACTTGTATTAGCGGTGCAGCCTGCTGCATCCTGCGCAACTATGGCATACGTTCCTGTGCTTAAATTGGTAATCACATTGCTGAAGAGCGGGCTACCGTTGTTGACCTTCAAGGTCAAGGTTCCCCTAACTCCACTAGTATTTACCGTGATTTGTGCATTGCCTGCTGGGCAGTCACTCTCGTTGGCTTTACTTGTACTGGTGATTTGTAAAAGTGGCGGTTCAGCAATGCGGATAGACATGGTATCCTGGCAGTTCGCTGCATCTTTAACCGTAATCAAGTGCCGTGCCGAGGATAAATTTGAAAACAAGGAACTGCTAGTAAATCCGCCTGTATTCAGTTTGTATTGGATTGAACCTTGTCCACCGCTAATTTGGGTGGCAATTTTAGCATTGTTTAAGGTACAATCATCGTGTTGACTTGGGGTGAGGCTAACAATGTCAAGAGGAGTTTTCTCATCAACCAGTATTTTTTTACCAATTATACAAGTTCGAGTATTGTCGGTAGCCTGTACTTCTACCCAAATACTATCCCGACCGAAGGGTCCAAAATCAGGTGACCATTTCCAAGCACCACCATTGATGCGCCATAAATTTACCGCTGCTCCTGTACCTTCCGCAGTGATGCTTGTATTGATGCGTACTTGTGTATTGTTTTTTATACAATCCGTTGCACCAGATAGATAAGTCAATCCTGAAATATCTACAGCAATAGATTCGGTTTCAAAAAAGTC
>NZ_JBBAKG010000129.1:0-1700 GCF_040403615.1 Haliscomenobacter sp.
CGTTGAATGCGCTCTTCAAAATTCAGTGGGGCAAAAACTTCATTCAGGTACTCCACACTATACTGTTCGAGGTCAAGTGTCGGTTCTGCAATGGTTTGTGATGTCGTCATAACTTTTCTACGATTTTTTCAAAAATTCAATGCAATTCCCAGTGCAATTCCCTCCACACTCGCATCCAGCCATGCCAGTCAACAAGGTGGAGGTAATCTGATTGAGCATTCGCACTTTATGCGCGAAATCGCCACCCAGGCGATCTCGAATGTCATTCAATTTGGGCAACAATTCTTCCACCTCTTCTGGCAGTGCCGCCTCCAGCACCTGTCTGAAGCGCTTGGCAAAAGTAGGGGATTGACCGTTGGTTGAAATCCCAATTTTCAAAGGTCCTCTGGTCACGATAGATCCGAGGTAAAAATCACACAAATCAGGGGTATCCGCTACGTTGATCAGCTTGCCCTGCTCTTTTGCAGCCTGCTGTACTTCGCGGTTCAACGCCGGAATATTGGTAGCCGCAATGACCAAGTCATGGCCGATCAAATCTTCCGGCTTAAATTCGCGCAAATGGATTTGTACAAAATGCTCGTCCATTTGCTTCAACAAGTTTTCAATTTCAAAGTTCACCCAAGTGGCTACTATGGTAACCCGGGCTTTGGGGCTGCTTTTGAGTATAAAAGACAGTTTTTCGTACCCTACCTCCCCTGCTCCAACAATCAAGGTATTCAAAGCGTGGAGTTTCAAAAAAACAGGATAGAGTTCGTTTCGTTCCATAGTTTTAGTTGGTGATGCTTGCCCGATTTGTTCCTGATTCTGAAAACACTATCGCTTCGGCCTGTGCTTTTTTGAACTCGGGGTGCAAAGCTACAACTTCTCCGATAACTATTATACCTGGAGATGAGGCATCCGCCAAAGCAACGCGTTCGGCCAAGTTGGATACTGAACCTAAAACCACTTTTTCATCGGGGGTGGATCCATTTTGAACCACCATCGCTGGTGTATCCTTTTTTCCTTGCGCCGCAAAAATGGCCATGATGTCGGCCAATTTGCGCATGCCCATCAAAATAATGGTCGTTGCGCTGGATTGTGCCGCCAACTCAATGTCTTTGGAAATGGTACCTGCCCGGGTTGTGCCGGTAACCACCCAGAAGCTTTCGTTGATGCCCCGGCAAGTAACAGGTACGCCTTGCAAACCAGGTACTGCAATGCAGGAAGAAAGTCCAGGTACGATGTCCACTGGGATGCCAAACATGGCAGCATGTGCCATTTCTTCGTAACCCCGGCCAAATACAAATGGATCACCTCCCTTCAAGCGGACTACGTGGCCATGATTCATTGCGTATTCCACCAGCATCCAGTTGATGTCTTCTTGGGGGTGTGTATGCTTGGATGCCCTTTTGCCCACATCCACCAAAATGGCGTCAGGGCGAGCCAGTTCCAATACTTCTTCGCTGACCAATGCATCGTACAACACCACATCGGCTTGTTGTAGTGCTTTCCAGGCCTTGATGGTCAGGAGCTCTGGATCACCAGGGCCTGCGCCAACGAGGGTTATTTTTGGTATGATGGGTGTTTTCATTTTTTATATCGTTGGGGCGACCCGTTGGGGCGATCCTTGCGGTCGCCCTATCTGGCGTCCCTGCCTATATCGGGGCGACCGCGAGGGTCGCCCTTACGGGCGAGGGCGACCACGTAGGGTCGCCCTTACG
>NZ_JBBAKG010000129.1:1800-10989 GCF_040403615.1 Haliscomenobacter sp.
CCCTTACGGGCGAGGGCGACCACGTAGGGTCGCCCTTACGCGCGGTAGTAGTCGCCTACCACTTTTTTATCGATACCGTTGCTTTCTACTAGCTTTGCTTCCCGGATGTTGATCACCGACCGGACAAAGCTTTCGGCTTGTGCAAAGTAGTCGGTAGCAAAGTTTTCTTCTGGTTCGTACTGGTTGATTTGCAGTACCAGCTCGGTAAAGTTGCCAACTTCGGTAAACTCTCCACTTTCAACAAAGTGCGTTTGAAAATCATCGATAACGCCTCTTTGGGTGTTGCACTTGATGTCTTTGCTCAGCAACATTGCCTTGGCAGCAATCACAAAAGCGGCATAACTGGAATAGATGGCGTCAGACCATTCCGATTGGGCAAGGGTTTCGCGGGCTGCTACAATTTTGTCCATGGCGTCTTTCAAAATGACCCCAACCATGTCCAAAATTACTGCGGCACACTCCCCTACTCCGATTTCCTGTTTGTACATGCGATCTTGACCCCAGTCAAAATACTCTTCCTGGGTCAAGGTTTTGAGATCTGCCAATGGTTTCAGCAAAGCATAGAAATGTTTTTCACCAAGGCGCAAGAAATAATCGTTGTAGTATTCGCCTTCTAATCCATTCTTTTCAAAATCGTCAAATACATACCTTACCACATCCGGGATGCGCTTGGTAGGCACTTTGACGATCTTATCGGCGATGAAGCCACGTCCATCTGGCGCAACTCCACCGCCTAAAACGACCTGCATAGCTGGAATAACCAATTCCCCATGTTTGAATGAACTGCCGTGGAAACCCAGGTTTGCAGCCATGTGCTGGCCGCAAGCGTTCATACAACCACTTATTTTAATCTTAAAAAACTTCTCGTCGATCATGTCGGGATACTCTTCCCGAATCAGTTCTTCCAAAATTTTGGAAAGTCCAGTGCTGTTCGTAACCCCCAAGGCACAAGTGTCGGTACCGGGGCAAGCTGTGATGTCTGCAGTGGAATCTGCACCAGGAAGCGCCAGACCCAATTCGTGCAACTTATTGAACCAAAAAGGCAGTGCTTCCGGGCGAATAAATTTCAACAACAAACCTTGATTGACGGTGAAGCGAATATCATCGGCAGCGTAATCTTTAATGACTGCCGCGAGTTTGCGCGCTTTTTCAGAAGGCAAGTCGCCCAATACTATCCTTACATAGACGCCGAAGTACCCTTTTTGCTTTTGCTCAAAAGTATTGGTGCGCAACCACTCGTTGTACCAGTGCTCATCTAATGGCTTCACATCGGCTGGCACAATGCCCTGACCAAGTGGCGCTTCTTCGGGTACGAGGTTGCGATCGATGGCAACCGATATATTTTTAAGGGCTTTCCACTCTTGTTTCACCAATTCCATCCACGCCTCAAAACCCAGTTTTTGGATCAGAAACTTCATCCGGGCTTTCATGCGTTTTTCGCGCTCACCGTGGCGATCAAAAACCCGCAAACCAGCTTCCATGAAAGGAATGATCTGATCTTCAGGCAAAAAGTCGTAAGCCAGTACCCCAGTAATGGCCTGAGCGCCTAATCCACCCCCCACCAAAACCTTGAATCCGCGCTGTTCAACGCCATCAACGGTTTGGATTTTGGGAATAAACCCGTAATCGTGGAAATAAGTGAAAGCAGAATCCGCTTCGCTGGAAGAGAATGCAATTTTGATTTTGCGGCCCATTTCTTGGCAGATTGGGTTGCGCAGAAAATATTGAAACGATGCTTCAGCATATGGTGAAACATCAAATGGTTCTTGTGGATCAATCCCCGCAGTAGGTGACGCGGTAAAGTTGCGAACGGTATTGCCGCAAGCTTCGCGGGCAGTCAGGTTCATTTGAGCCAGTTCATTCCAAACCTTGGGGGAGTTTGCCAATTTGACATAGTGCAATTGCACGTTTTGGCGGGTGGTGATGTGGAGGTTGCCAGTTGCGTAGCGGTCTGATACATCCGCAATGCGTGCCAGTTGAGCTGAATTTACCCGACCATATGGCAGTTTCAAACGAAACATTTGCACACCTTCCTGGCGTTGGCCGTACACCCCACGGGTAAGGCGATAAAGGCGAAAGCGTTCGGTATCTTCCTTACCCCGCTGAAAATCACCAATCCGGCGCTCCAATTCCTGGATGTCTTTCTGATCTACTGGGCTTACGCTGGAAAAGTCAAATTCGTAATTGCTCATGGTCAGTGGTTTGTGTCTATTCCACGTTTTGATCGCTCAATTGGCGTACTTTCCGTGGGTTTGGATTAAAAAAAGCCCTGTCGAGTATGATCCGGCAGGGCTTTTATGTATGCTAAAGGACTGAAAGTTCAGATAAGCTATACCCCTGCTGATCGGCTGCAACAGCATGCACAACAACAAGCAACTTGTGAAGCTTGAGTGGAGCGCAGAGGAAGAGAAAATACAAGCATGGTTCTGTGTTTAATGCCTTTTAAATCCTTTTCGGATTGCATTAGGCTTGATTTCACAATGCAAGTATAGGAGCATTTTTTTTCTCAAACAATTATTTCAAGAAATTTTTATCATTTTTTTGATGTCAAAATAAAGGAACATATTTTCATATGTTCCTTTAATTCTACATTTTTAGGTAAAAAAGTACTTGATTTGAAAGTTGTTTAACTTTTTTGATTACATAATTTACTTTAAGCGCTTGACTGCATCCAAAGGCTGAATGAATTTTCCAGTCAATTTGGAATTGCGGGTATCCATACCTGATTCGTTCAGGATTTTGTATGCTTCTTCGGTAGTCAAACCGGGTTTGATGCTTTTCATCAAGCCCAGCAAACCAGCTACATAAGGAGTCGCCATCGAGGTGCCGTTGTAGGTCTCGTAACGGTTGTTGGGTATGGTGGAATAAATGCCTACCCCGGGAGCTGCTACGCCCAATGGTAAGTCCTGCACATAGTTTGAAAATTCGGCACGATTTAAGTCGGAATCTACTGCCGAAACGCCAATTACACCTTTGGAATTGACCGGGCTAAAATCACTGGCATTACGGTTGGAATTTCCGGCAGCTACAACTACGATTGCGCCCAGCTTATTGGCGTATTTCACTGCTTTGTCATAGGCCCTTTGGCGGGTTTGGTTGCTGGGTCCTCCCAAAGACATGGAGATCACATCCGCACCGGCATCCGCAGCTTTGATGATGCCACTGATGATGCCTTGTTGGGTACCATAGCCCTGGTCACCAAGTACTTTGACACTGGTCAAGGTGGTAAAGCGATTGTCGCGCGAGTAAGAAGCGACCCCTACCCCATTGTTGGAAACTGCTCCGGCGATTCCGGCACAATGCGTACCGTGTCCTTTCAGGTCGGAATCGGAAGCGGCATCGATGGATTTGAAATTGGATTTGATGTCTTCGTGATTTTTGTCAACGCCGGTGTCTAGGATAGCGATGAGGGCTTTGCGTACGGGTTGAACGCGGTTTTGATCCAGGTAATCGTACAATTTATCCATTTGCATGCGCTCAAAAGCCCAAAGATTGACTACACCTGGGTCATTAATGCCAAATTTGGAAGGCAAGCGGGCAGGTAGGTTTCCGGTTTTAAACGGTTCGACCTGAATGAGTTCATTCTCTTCAGCCCAGGATACCGCCCAGGAATGTTGCAGCCTGTGCAGGATTTTGACCACTTTTTTTGATCCATCTCCAGGAATGTCCACTACATAATAGTTGTCCAATTCGGTAAACTCCTTATGCTGGGGCTGAAAAGCCTGGTTAAAAGTCAGGTTATTGCGTTCAAAAATATTTTTCAATTCGATAATCCGATGGCCTTTTTTCAATTCCAGCAAGATTTCGCCTTTGGTGTCCAGCGGAATAGACGTATGGTAAGGGAAAGTAGTGCTTACAAATTGGCGATAAAACCAAAACAGTGCTACCAACGACAAAATCATTCCCAACCAAAAACCCTTGCTCCAACCCGCCAATCGGCTAAAAATGGCCCCGAAGACCCCCAGAAAAAGCATGTCGCGAAAAACGGTTTGAAATTTGTAGACAGTTGGTGCAGAAACGGTTACCATACTGGCTGCGTACAAAATCAAAGCCAAAAACATCAGGTTGCCAAAGTACTTTTCGGCCAACTCGCGTTTGAGGGCAAACCACAATGCCAGCGCTACAAACGCCACGATAAAACTAAGACCATATACAGTGATCATAAGAGTCGATTTATTTTGGGGAAATTTAAGCTTTTCCAGCATAGGATGCCAGTACCCAAGCAGATTATTCGCTCAACGGACATTCTGACTGGATAAATCCATTTTTTTCAACCCAAACTGAATCCGCTTTGTTCTTTATGGCGAGTCTGTGATGAAAATTACAGTCTAGTGTCCCGGCCACTAAATAATGCATAATTATGGGTGAGCTATTTTTGAGCTAGGCTAGGCGCGAAGAAGAAGCATAGCATTAGCTACGTGACTGATGAGCAAGGAAGCATAGCTTAAAAATAGCCAGCTAGAAGTGTGTATTATTTAGTGGACGGGGCACTAAATATTAAGACCTTGATTAAATTTGCGCACAATTCCGCTTTCGGACAAAAAAAATACTAATGGCAACTTCAGCAGAACACCTGCACTGTGTTATCATCGGGTCGGGACCAGCCGGATACTCTGCCGCGGTTTATGCGGCAAGAGCGAACATGAAACCCGTACTTTTTACAGGGAAAGACCCTGGAGGTCAATTGATGATCACCAATGATGTAGAAAACTATCCGGGTTATCCCAACGGCATCATGGGGCCTGAAATGATGGAAGATTTTCGCAAACAAGCCGAACGTTTTGGCACCCAAATCCGCTATGAACTGATCAATAAAGTGGATTTCAGCGGCCCTGTGCATAAAATTTGGACCGAAAGCGACCAGGAAATACATGCCGATGCGGTGATCATCGCTACTGGTGCCAGCGCCAAATGGCTGGGGCTTGAATCTGAAAAAAGGCTCTGGAGCAAAGGCGTTTCTGCCTGCGCGGTTTGTGATGGCTTTTTCTACCGTGGCCAAGAAGTGGTGGTAGTTGGCGGTGGAGATACTGCTGCCGAAGAAGCAACTTATTTGTCCAAACTTTGCCCTAAAGTAAACCTGATTGTACGCCGTGATCAACTGCGTGCTTCAAAAATTATGCAGGATAGAGTACTGAATACCCCCAATATCGTCGTACATTGGAACTCAGAAACGCAAGAAGTACTTGGTGAAACCGAGGTTGAAGGCGTTAAAATACTCAACAACAAGACGGGTGAAACCACCGTCATACCTGCCAAAGGATTTTTTGTAGCCATCGGCCACCAGCCCAATACCGATATTTTCAAAAGTTGGCTGGACATGGACGAAACGGGCTACCTGAAAACCGTTCCTGGCCGCACCCTAACCAACATAGAAGGCGTTTTTGCCTGTGGCGATGCCCAGGACAACGTTTACCGTCAGGCAGTTACCGCAGCAGGTACTGGCTGTATGGCTGCGCTGGATTCGGAAAGGTATTTGGCGGAGAAAGGAGTCATTTAAGTTTTAGATTTTGAGCTCATATTCCTTTGACAATAAGGAATATGAACCCAAAACCTAAACTCTATACATAAAGAACAACCTAAACAATAAAACATGTCAACAGCTACTGCGAGCCGTTTTCGCGCCGGGGTACTCTTTGGAGAAGAAGTAACCGAGCTGCTCAATTACGCCAACGAAAACAACTTTGCGTTGCCTGCGGTCAACGTAATTGGTACCAACTCTGTCAATGCAGTTTTGGAAACTGCCCGTGACGTTAATTCTCCAGTCATCATCCAGTTTTCCAACGGAGGGGCATCCTTTTTTGCCGGAAAAGGGCTCAGCAATACAGATCAAAAAGCATCGATTATTGGCGGTATTTCTGGCGCAATGCACGTACATCAGGTTGCAGAGGCTTATGGTATTCCGGTCATTCTGCACACTGACCACTGCGCAAAAAGTATTTTGCCCTGGGTAGATGGCCTGTTGGACGCCAGTGAAAAACATTTCGCACAACATGGTGTACCTTTGTACAGCTCTCACATGCTCGATTTGTCGGAAGAGCCGCTGCACGAAAACATCGAAATTTGTGTGGAATACCTCAAGCGCATGACGAAAATGGGGATGACCCTCGAAATCGAATTGGGTGTAACCGGCGGTGAAGAAGATGGCGTGGACAACTCTGACGTAGACGATTCCAAACTCTATACCCAACCGGAAGAAGTAGCTTACGCCTACGAAAACCTGAAGGCGGTAAGTCCAAACTTCACCATCGCTGCCGCTTTTGGCAACGTACACGGGGTATACAAGCCTGGCAATGTTAAATTGACGCCAAAAATTCTGAAAAATTCTCAGGATTTTATTAAAGCAAAATACAAGCTGGATGGAGATACCCCGGTGAACTTCGTATTCCACGGTGGATCGGGTTCTTCTCGTGCCGAAATCCGCGAAGCGATTGAATACGGTGCCATCAAAATGAACATCGATACGGACATCCAATGGGCATACTGGGAAGGCGTAAAGAATTACTACGTGAAAAACGAAGGATACCTGCAAGGCCAGATTGGCAATCCAGAGGGCGACGATAAACCCAACAAGAAACATTACGATCCACGCGTGTGGCTGCGCGAAGGCGAAAAGACCTTGATTGCTCGGTTGAAAGTTGCATTCGAAGATTTGAACTGCATCAACCGCAACATTTAATTAGAAAGATGAATAATGAATGGTGAAATAACGAATGATGAATGGAGTTTTCTTCGTTCATTATTTGTCATTTCATCATTCATCTTTTAGTATTCTTATTTATGATTCGCACTGCCTTCTACCTGGTATTTTTACTGATTGTCCTGAATGCCTGCCAAAATGGGCAAGGCACTGAAAATGATTGTAAAACCAAGCCGCAAGCAATGCTTCGCGTGGACATGAAAGGGATTGCCGAGCATAAATTTGAAACAAAAGGCAGTGATAGCGAAGAATTTGTCCGTTTTGCGAACGGTAAAACCCTGACAATCCTGCAAAGTGGTTGCGAAAAAATCCGCCAGGAATTTCGCTTTGAATTGAAAAACACTCCAAATACCAACAATCCCGCTTTTTGGACGGATCAGGCCATTTTGAATTTGGCAGCTTTGGCAGTCCTTGATCCCCAACTCATGCCATTGGGCAATTGGGTAATGATGATCCGAGAAAAAAAAGCAGCAATTCGGCTAGCGGAAACGGTTCCCCTTCAGGGCGGATTTTACACCAAAATTGACCGAATTTCCAGCAATGACGGGGTTTACCTGATCATTGTACTCTCCAATTTTTCTTCCTAGTGGCTTTATCGTTCGTCGAAAACATTAAAGCATTGAAGTTCAGTGCTTTGGTTTGTAAATCGTGCAAATTAATTTTTTCATTGTCAGTTTTAATAAATTATAAAAGATTGAATGTTAGTGTTTTAATCAAAAAAATGATAGGGTTTACCAAATCATGAACTGACAAATTTGCATTAGAAAAATTTGATTCCCTATTCAGCTTTTTCTACTTTTGATCACATGAAAGATACAACCATGATTTCACAACGGTTTCCAATTGAACCGGGGAACTGATTTCAAGATATTTAGTATCAGTAAGTTAGTAAATTCGCTCCGCTACCCAACCAGGTCAGCGGAGTTTTTGTTTTGTAAATACTGCTAAGTAGCTATCTTCGCGGGGCGCAAGCGCACCATTTAGCTGCTTGCACATGTCAAATGCTCTTTAAATCAATCAACCTGTCATCATGAATTTTGATCTTATCGTTATAGGCAGCGGACCGGGTGGCTATGTAGCAGCCATTCGCGCCTCTCAATTGGGTTTGAAGGTAGCCGTAGTCGAACGTGAATCATTGGGCGGAATTTGCCTCAACTGGGGTTGCATTCCGACCAAAGCCCTCATCAAAAGCGCCCAGGTTTTTGAATACATCCAACATGCCGAAGACTATGGCATCAAAGTAGGCAGTGCCAAGGCAGATTGGGAAAGCATCGTGAAGCGAAGCCGCGGTGTAGCCGATGGCATGAGCAAAGGGGTGAATTTTCTGATGAAGAAAAATAAAATCACCGTCATCAATGGTCATGGCGCGTTGACTACCAACAAAGAAGTGGAAGTAACCGATGCAGAGGGCAAAAAAACGCTATACACCGCAACTTCCATCATCATCGCTACGGGTGGCCGTGCAAAGGGGCTGCCAAATGTACCCATCGATGGCGAAAAAGTGATCGAATACCGCAAGGCCATGGTGCTCGAAACACAACCAAAAAGCATGGTTGTAATCGGTGCAGGTGCCATCGGGGTTGAATTTGCGTATGTATACAATGCCATCGGCACCGAAGTAACCATTGTAGAATTCATGGAGCAAGGCCTGTTGCCCCGTGAAGACAGCGACATTTCCAAAGAGCTGGGCAAGGTTTATGCCAAGAAAGGTATCCGGGTACTGGGCAACTGGGCCGTGGAAAGCGTAGACACCAGCGGCAAAGGCTGTATCGTCAAAGTAAAAGACCGCAAAACAGGAAACCAGGAAGAAATCAAATGCGATGTCGTCCTATCAGCAGCTGGAGTAGCCGCCAACGTCGAAAACATCGGCCTGGAAGCGCTAGGCATTCAAATGGAGCGCGGATTGATTCAGGTAGATGAATTCTACCGCACCAATGTGGCCGGGATTTATGCGATTGGCGACGTTACCCCAGGCCCTGCATTGGCGCACGTAGCCAGCGCAGAAGGCATCATCTGTGTGGAAAACATTACTGGGCATCATCCCGAACCCCTGGATTATGGCAACATTCCTTCTTGTACCTATTGTGTGCCTGAAGTGGCCTCAGTGGGCTTGACGGAGCAGGCTGCCAAAGAGAAAGGTTACGACATCAAAGTTGGCAAGTTTCCTTTTAGCGCCTCAGGCAAAGCCAGCGCAGCAGGTGACAAAACCGGTTTTGTGAAAGTCATTTTTGATGCCAAATACGGTGAATTCCTGGGCGCCCACATGATCGGCCAGAATGTAACCGAGCTGATTGCAGAAGTGATTACGGCACGCAAGCTGGAAACCACTGGCCACGAAATCATCAAATCCGTTCACCCCCACCCTACCATGAGCGAAGCGGTTATGGAAGCTGCTGCTGCTGCGTATGGAGAGGTGATTCACATCTGATAATCCGCGGTACGGGCACCCCTACGTGGGTGCCCGTACCGCGCTCCTACGTGGGTGCCCGTAC
>NZ_JBBAKG010000129.1:11089-14343 GCF_040403615.1 Haliscomenobacter sp.
GCGCTCCTACGTGGGTGCCCGTACGGCGCCCACATAGGGGCGCCGCTACGGGGCGCCGCTACTCGGCTAATCGGCTCATGGGGTTCCACAACCGTTCATGCGGGGCATCGGCAGTAATGGTAACGGGCTCCATTTTTACCGGATGCAAAAAGGACATGGAGCGGCAATGCAAATAAATGCTGCCATCCGGATTGGCCTGGGTATGTCCATATTTCAGGTCACCTACAATTGGGCAACCAATTTTTGACAATTGCACACGAATTTGGTGAGGTCTGCCCGTGATGGGTTTCACCAGAATCAGGTGTTTGCCTTCCAAAGCCCCGATCAATTCGTAGTCCAGATCAGATTTTTTGGCTTCTTTTGATCGATTGCTCATCTGATCTAAGGCCTTGGAGATGTTTTTCTCGTGGTCTTTGAGAATATAGTGGGTGAGGTGTCCTATTTCTGGCGAAGGCCGTTTTTCGGTGATGGCCCAGTACCTTTTGTCCACTTTGCGTTCTTTGAACAATTCATTCATTCGAATCAGGGCCTTGCTGGTGCGCGCAAAAATCACTGCGCCGCTCACCGGGCGATCCAATCGGTGTACCACGCCCAGAAAAACATCACCAGGCTTTTTGTACCTGAATTTAATGTAGTCTTTCACATAATCCACTAAAGGCGTATCCTCGGTGGCATCTCCTTGAACCAGAATGCCCGCAGGCTTGTTTACCGCGATGAGATGATTGTCTTCGTATATCACTTGTAAGTTCATTCTGCAAAGTTATGAAATTAACGCTTGGCTTTTCACCCTGTCCCAATGACACTTTTATTTTTGATGCCCTCATTCATGGCCGCATCGATACAGAAGGCCTCGAATTTGAGGTTTTTTTAGGCGATGTTGAAGAATTGAATCGACGAGCTGGTGCAGCCGATCTTGATATAACCAAGTTAAGCTACCACGCTTATGCCCACCTGACCAATAAATACGTGCTACTTGACGCAGGTAGTGCCTTGGGCAACAATTGTGGCCCCTTGTTGATCGCAAAAAAAATCATCCCCGCGCAAGACATCCCAAAACTAACCATCGCGATTCCAGGCAAACTGACCACCGCCAATTTTTTATTAAGCCTGGCCTACCCAAAAGCTGTGAACAAAATCGAAATGTTGTTTTCCGACATCGAAGGCGCGGTTCTTTCTGGAGCCGTTGATGCGGGTTTGATCATCCACGAAAATCGATTTACCTATCAAGAAAAAGGACTCGTCAAGTTGCTGGATCTCGGTGAGTATTGGGAACAAACCACCGGGATGCCCATCCCACTGGGCGGCATCGTCATCAAGCGCAATCTGCCAGAAGAAATCATTCAAAAAGTAAACCGTTGCATTCGACGCAGTGTAGAATATGCATGGGCAAATCCCAATGAATCGGAGTCATTCATTGCCGAACACGCTCAGGAAATGGATCCAGCTGTGCGCCAGCAGCACATTGATTTGTATGTCAATCAATTCTCTGCGGACTTGGGGTTGCAGGGTCGCAATGCGGTTAATCACTTGTTCCAGGTAGCCCTACAAAATGGCATCATTCCTGTTCAAAACAAGCCGATATTCATACCTCATGCTTTTATTGCTTGAAATTCAATTAATAGCATAAGAAGAAAAAAAATACTTAAAAGTTGTTAAAACACTTTCACATTTGACAATTAAATCGGATATTGCAGCCGTTTAAATACCTTTCCACTGTAATACACTTCTACAATTCCACTGTTCTCCCTTTACAACTGCTGTACTGCTGTATTTAAATGCTATTTCTGCACTTATCAACTCACATTGTGTTTACTAGTACACATTGCATTGCTATGTCGTGTCTATTCTGCAATGGGTTGGGTGCAATTTTCATAATCACACATGGAAAAGGACAATTTCAACGAAGACGAAATGAGTACCAAAAGACATTTGCAAACCCTTGTATGGGAAGGATTGTTCAATTCATTGGACAACAAAGACGAGAAAAAAAACAATGCTAATTCAAAACAAGGGAAGCAAAAGTCTGACAAAGAGAGTGGCGAAGGCAAAAAACCCAATGAATCCGATAAGGATACCAGGAAAAAAGCCTAAACTTTTTTGTACCCACAACTTATTGCGTAAAGCTGCTGCGGTATGCCAACGGCGTAGTTTGTTTTACCAACTTGAACTGACGGTTGAAGTTGGATAGATTGTTAAACCCACTTTCCAACGAAATGGCTGAGATACTCATCTTGTCTTGAACGAGCAGTTTACAGGCATGTTCAATACGTATTTCGGTGACAAATTGGGAAAAAGTACGCCTGGTGCGCTTTTTAAAGTACCTGCTGAATGCAGACTCACTCATGTTGGCCAATTTGGCAACCTCTCCCAACTGAATTTCATGTTGGTAGTTTTGAACGATGTAGGATAAGACGCCATTGATGCGTGCAGAGTCTACCTCATTTTGCAATGACATTGGATTGGTGTTCAATTCCTTGATGTCTTCCGCTTCACTTAATACATTCAAAATCGAAATCAATTCCATCAAGCGATAAACTCCGTTTAATTCTTTCATCCCCTCTATTTTAGACGCCACTTTTTTCAAGGTTTTGCTGCCAAAATTCAGCCCTCTCTTTGACCGATCCAATAGATTTTTAAGATTTTGGCATTCTGGCAACTCAAAAAATTTGCTGCCCATAAAGTCTTCCAAAAAATGAATAACCAGGGATTTTGCGCGTAGAGCAGTCTCTTTGGCGTAATACCTTTCCTCATTTCGGTAATAATGGGGCAAGTAAGAGCCGATCATGCACAAGTCACCTGGCTTGAAACTGGAAATATTGCTTCCCACAAATTTTTTCCCGGTACTCTCCAACACCAAAACAATTTCATATTCTGGATGATAGTGCCACGGCGTACTAAAATAGGGCGTATCCTGTACAAAAAAGTTAAAAGAAGCGTTAGGGGGCGGAGTGATTTTTAGAAGTTGCGGTTTCATCGTGAGTTTTTTACGAGCTGATGCAAATCAAAAATAGTGGATATTTTCCAAAATTGCGCACAACTTGAGCATAAAAGTATTAGAAATCGGCAAAATTTCAGTATATCTCCCCAATTCAAATTCCGACATTTGTATCGCACTCATTATTATTTTAGAATTTTATTTTAACCAAACAACATTTCGCAGCATGAAAAGTCCATTACACGGAATGATGCTAGTTTTGACACTTTTGCTGAGCTGTCAATTCGCATTTTCCCAGACCCGACAAATTTCGGGAAAA
>NZ_JBBAKG010000130.1:0-14340 GCF_040403615.1 Haliscomenobacter sp.
TTGAGATCCACAGCGTCTAAATGCTTAACATCTATGCTTTGGATGTATTCATTAATGGGCATTTGCTTACTTATCGTTAAAAAAACATCCGCCATAAAAAGGCCAAAAGCCAGCAATAGGAGCCAAAAAACTGGACTCCGCCATTCGCGAACAAAAAGGATTAAGGTAATGATGTAACCATACATGATGATCGGCCCGTAGACCCCCATGCGAGCCCGCATGAAGCCATCGGTCAATTGCCAAGAAGCTGCCCAATTTTCTGGCGGCATCAAATCTCCTTGCTGATTAATGAAACCAAAAATAGAAGGGTTCATTAAACTCGAAAAGTGAATTCCGGCATAGCCTGCCGCAATGAGCAGAATGAGGTAAAGGGCAATCGTTTGGATTGGGTAAAGGATTTTTTTCATAGTTTGATCTTATCAAAAAAGAGATGAAGTTCAGCTTATAAGTGCTTACAGGCTGCCGCCTTCAGTACACCTTTTGTTTGATTGCAGGTCTTTCTAGGCTGCAATTTCACTTTTCCCAGGTTTTGTCAAAAGCCCTATCCCCAGCCAGTACAATAATAAAAATGGCATTCCTGGGATAAAGAATAAAAACGAAAGTTCAAATCCCTTGGGAAGGTTCATTTCAGTAATGTAGATCGCTGTTGCCGAAACAATACCCAATAAACTCAATATGCTAAGAATGATTGGGCTCAAAATATTGATTTGTCGGAATTGGTATAAATGGATTGAAAGCCAAATGATCAAAGAGTACTGGATTAGCCTGCCAAATACGCCAATGTCAATACAAGTCATGTTGTCATAGCTTTTACCAAATGCTTCAGCGTTTTTACCTTGATTTACCCAATCTTTCAATGCTTCTGGATAGAAATAATGGTGTGTGAATTCCCAAATGAATTCTGCAAAGGCAAGGATTAGCGCAACGGTAATTACCCACCTAGTTAATTTTTTAAGTTTTAAAAAATTGCTGCGGTATAAAAATAAGATGAAGATGATAAAAAGAAGCGTTGCGAAGAATAGATAAAGATACCTTAAATGTTCTCGTTCGGGGTGTTCCAGCATATTAAGGGTAAGGTCAGGCGGGGAAACCAAGCCAAAGATTCCTACAATCGGAGAGGCAAGTAAAAAAAGAAATGCCCCGCCAATAGAAATGCTTTCAAAAGATTGAGCGACATATTTCAATAGTAGGAATGCAGTTGCAGCTAGAGCAATTGAAATAATTGCCCAAATGATTACAAAGCCCTTAAAACTGTTCGTTTCTACATAGGGGGAATATTTACCTATCGCATTCCCTATCAAAAATGGGAGTAAAACTAAAAATACACCGGTCAGGGTGAGTAGTATTTTCTTTTTCATGTGCGAGTTAGGCTTAAGGTGTTGAAGTTGTTGTGGGATTTAGATTAGGTAAATAGAAATGACTCACAGTGTTTTCATGTTTTGTTTTTTGTCAAAATGTTTACGCACGTTTACCAAATCTTCGAGATTCACTAATCGTCCTAAAAACCAAGCCCATAACTTTTAGGTGATTTTTGACAAACCTACAACCCTACCTTGAAAAGTACTTAGTAAAAAAACGACATTCTGATTTTCAATGATAACAAGCCCTAGTAAATAAGCGCTTGTTCAAAATCAAAATTTGAAGGAACTTTGGAGGTGAAATGCCTAAAATCTCTGAGCAGGTGCATATGGTCATGGTAACCGCATTCGTAGGCGATGGTCATCCAACTGTATTGAGGGTGTTCCTGCTTTAGTTTCATCGCCCGACTAAAGCGCACAATCCGACTAAATCGTTTGGGAAGTATGCCTACCCGCTCGATAAAATTGCGCTCAAATTGCCGGGTACTTAAATAAGCTTTTTGGGCAGCATCATCTACCGAAAAAGATGCTTTTCCTTCCAACATGGCCTGAATCGAAACATCAATTGCCAACGTGTCCTTTAGTGGCGATTGCGCTTTTTTCAAAAAAAATGAATCTAGCAGGTTCCTCATTTGCTCAAAGCCCGCTGACTCTTCAATCCGCTCATACAGCTCTTTGAATTCCGAGCCAAAAACCTCAATGGTTTCTATTGCTCGGCTCCCAAAACTAGACATTGGTATGCCAAAAAGACGAAAAAATCCAGTAGGATGAAACAGCACCTTTAGCATCACATAATGCCCATTCCACGACATAATCGGTAGGTCTTGGTTGGGAATACAAATGATGGTTGAATGAAGTTTAGTGGTATTATCGGCATAATCTGCGCGTACTTTGGCTTTTGGGTAAAAATAGAGGGCATGTTCTGGCATCACCGTTGTTTGCAATCCAGGATTGGAGAAAGGCACTTCTAAGTACCAATAGGACTTGATGTAAGATTGCAAAAAAGGGTGCGGCGGTTTTTTGACATGCATAATAGGTGAATAAAAGGGAATTAGGGATAGGGTAAAGCTAATAAAAAAATGAATCAAGCTTTACTTGCTAAAGTTCTCGCAGTTTCAGCGTGTATGGGTCATCATTTTGACCCGAGGCAAGCCAAACAAAGGAAACAAACAGAAGGATTGTTAGTAAAGATTTGAATCCAAGCATGAGTTGATGTTGTGTAGAAGCTAGTTAAATGCGTTCTGATAAAGTCATATCAATTAAATTAAGGAAAAAGACCAAAAAGGTCAAGTGTTGTTGCCAATTTGTGCAGGTGCTCAGCCTCCAACGAAAGAAAATAAAATCAGAAACATAAACGAAAACCAAAAAATATAAACAAATAAATTTCTCTTTTTGATGATTTTTTTTAATTCGATATTGTCTTCAGTAGTTGATTTAATTAAAAAAGGGACAATGGTTCGATCAACATGATTTCGTAGAATAACATCCGCAAAAAAATTAAAAGCTCTATTTCGCTTGTTGGCACTTATTTTGGAAGTGTATACAGCAATGATAAATATAGAGATTAAGGTGGAAAAAAGCAAAAATGAAGCTATTGAATTATCCATGATTGAAAAGCTTTAGTCATTGGTTTCATCTCCCCGTTGGTTCAAGTTTTCTGGGCCAGTAGGATGCTGGTTCAATGTCTCTGAACCCATTATTTTCAAACTCCGAGACAATAGTATGCACGCTATTCAACACTACATACTCACTCACTGTTCGGCAATGAAATAAATTTGCTGTAGGTAGACTTACTGGAACCTTATTTACCAACCAGGATGTGGGCCTGTAGACCATGTTCCTAGCGTCATGCCTTGGAAGTTAGTGGATAAGACTTGGGCTAGCGGGTCTGGGGATGTTTTTGATGCTTAATATTCATTGCCCCCTCACTCCGACTTCAAGCTCTCCGTCGGATTCCGCAGAGCCGCTTTGATGCTGTGATAACTCACCGTCAGCAGGGCAACGCCAATGGCCATCAAACCGGCGAGTACAAAGACCCACCATTCAAGGTTGACGTGGTAGGCAAAGCCAGTTAGCCATTTGCTCATGGCCCACCACGCGATGGGGCTAGCGATGCACAGTGCAATCAAAACGAGGATCAAAAAATCTTTAGACAGCAAGGCGATAATGCTGCTGATGCTGGCACCCAAGACTTTGCGCACTCCAATTTCCTTGGTGCGTTGCTCGGCAGTAAAGGTGGCCAATCCCAACAACCCCAGGCACGAAATCAGGATGGCAATAGCGGATGCGGTATTGACCAGTTGGGCGGTTTTCTGCTCTCGGCTGTACAGTTTTTGGATTGAATCGTCCAGGAAACTGTATACAAATGGTTCATTGGGATAAACCGCGTGCCAGCTTTTCTGTAATTTGGCCAATATCGAGCCTAGATCACTGATGTTTTTGCCTTTGGTGGACACTCTTACCGCCAAATCCTTGGCCATGTCAGGAATATAAGCGATGACCGTTGGTTTGATCAGGGCGTGCAAAGAATTTTCATGAAAATCGCTGATCACGCCCACGATGGGGTATTTGCGGTTGTTGAGCATCACCAGTTTACCCAGTGCTGCTGCGTTCGTTTTGAACCCCAGCTTTTTGACCAAGGTTGCGTTGACTACCAATTCTTTCAGGGTATCACTGTGTTCCAGGTTGCGCCCGGCCAGTAGATTGAACTGGTACAAAGGAATAAAGTGCTCATCACCCACTTTGGCAGATACTTCAAGATCTATTTTGTTTTTGCCTTCGTAAGTGAGCATGGAAAGCATGTACCAATCACTCAACGGTGCCGACCATTGCATGGCAACTTGCTCAATATCAGAATTTTGACGGATTTTTTGGGCTAAAACCGCGCTTTTGTCATCGCGCAGCGTGCTGATGGTCACCACCGCATCGGAAGAAAAACCCAGGTCTTTGTTGCGGATAAAACTCAACTGTCGCCCCACAATCAGGGTGGCGATGATGAACAACAAGGAAATCGTGAATTGGAAAACAATCAAGCCCTTGCGCAAATACCCTTTTTGTTGGCCGTTGCTTGCACTGGCGCCTTTCAACGCCAATGCTGGTCGAAAAGCCGATAATACGACGGAAGGGTAAAAACCTGCCAGAAAAACAGTGACCAAGGTAATGACCAACAGAAAAAGCAAAATTCCCGGATTGAAAAAAGAAAACTGAACGCCCGCTGGAATGAAAGAGCGGAAAGCAAACAAAAGGGGCTTGGCCAAACCCAATGCAATCAGCATGGAGCAAAGTGTCAAAATCAAGGTTTCGCTCATGAACTGGCCTATCAAATTGCCCCGGTTGCTCCCCAAGGCCTTGCGCACCCCGACTTCTCTGGAGCGACGTACGGATTGGGCAGTAGCTAAATTGATGAAATTGATGGCTGCAATGAGCAAGATGAAAAGCGCAATGCCGATCAGTCCGTACAAGGTAGGCAGACTGGCTTTGCGGGAATAATTGTCCTGATAAACTTCATTAAAATGCAAATCTGACAAGGGTTGCAAGCTGGGTTTGAATCGAAATTCTCCTGTGCCGCGATTGGGGCCAAAATGTTTTTTCCCAAATGTCGCCAACTGGGCGATGGCTTTTTCTTTGGTATTGCCTTTGGTCAGTTTGACAAAGGTTTGTGAAGCCGACCAGATGTCCGTCCATTCCTCCAGGTTGATTTCTCTTTTTAAAAAACTGGCTCGGATAGTGGCAGATGAAATAAAATCGGTGAACGTAAAGTCAGAGTTTTGCTTCCAATCGGCTACAATTCCGCTCACCGTCGTGCGAATGGAATCGCGGTAAATGATTTCTTTGCCCAGGATGCTGCTCAAGGGAAGCGCCCCAAAGTAGAGGCGGGCTTTTCGTTCGGAAATCACCACCTGAAATGGGTCAGTGAGGGCGGTTTGTGGATTGCCAGCCAGCCATTTGTACCGAAAAACCTCAAAATATTCTGGATCAGCCAGCACGATCTGGGCAGGTTCGATGTCCATGTCTCGGCCTTTGAATACCTTAGGGTCTTTGGATCCGTTCGGAATGATTACGCCAGATTCCATGTTGTGAAAAGAGGCCACTACCTCAAAACCACTTACTTCATTGCGCAGGGCTTGTGGCACGGCCCGGGGTACAAAACCGATGGCTTGAGCATCTGCAGCCTGGTTGAATTTAGCGGTACCAATCACGCGGTAAATCCGTTCGCTGTCGGGATGAAACCGATCATAACTGAGTTCAAAATGGTTGATTACCCCAATGACCAAACAGGCACTGATGCCCAGTGTAAGCCCAGTCAGATTGATGAAGGAGCTGACTTTATTGCGGATCAGGTTGCGCCAAGCGATTTTAAAATAATTGCTGATCATAGCGAGTCGGGTTGAAAGGGTATTTGGATAAGGATTGGGATGTCGTTTCAAGGCAAAGGGTCTGATAAAGCTGAGTACTGCCCAGGTGTATTGTTGGCGGGCACTGCGCTCGCCAAACAAAGTGACTTGGCGTTGAAAGCGTTCGTACAGATCGCCCTGAATCTCTTCAAGCAAATGTGGCGCACAAAACCATTCGAGCAAGCGATCGGCCCAGCGCGGCGGATGGGGATTGGATGGCTTTTTCATGAAATGGCAATGGCTGGTAAAGAATTGGGTGGAATGGCGTTCCACAAGCTTTCGCGAACGGAACGGATTTCGTTCAGAGTTCGACTACCCAGTGCAGTTACGGAAAACAGGCGTTTGCGGCGACCGCCGCGTTCATTGGTTGCATCGCCCAGATAGGAAGACAACATGCCCTTCTCTTCCAGACGGTGCAAGGCAGCGTGTACTGCACTAAGACTAACGCTGCGCCCCGATTGCTGATCAAGCTCGTTGGTGATGGATACGCCATAGGCACCTTCGCCCAGTACAGCTACGGTAAGCAGTACGATTTCTTCAAATTCTCCCAGGTAATATCTTCGCATGGTTTGGGTATTAAATCAACTTTTGTAGAACAAATGGCGTGCCAGAAATTTAAAAGACTAAAAGTGAGTTGGTTAGGAATCGAAAGCAATTTTGGCTATGCCCGAAATCGAACAGGTATGCTCGGAATTGTACAATTGACTATGCATGAAAAAGCTATCCCGGCTGCATCCATAAAAAAACCTCAATCGGTATTCCTGTTTCGCCAATGAGCAAGATCCTAATGTGGGTCAATCCAATGCCCGCATTACCTGTCCGTATTCATAATCAGAAGATATCGTTTTGGCTACATTGCGATAAGCTTTTTCGGTGCGCTCATTTCTAATCATTTTGGCGGCCACTTGCAACAAAACATTACTTTTTTCATATTCGGACTCAATGCCACTGGCCGCGTTGATCAAACTGATCCATTGCGCTTCAGATTTCAGGTTTTGGGAAGCCAATAACTGTAGAACTCTAGATGCTTCGTAATCAAAGTCAATGTTGCCCAAGGTGCTAACCAGTTTGTCGAATTCAGCACTTTTGGGGATGTCTTTTTCAAAAAGGGCCTCAAGTACATTGGCTTTTTCAAAATCGGAATCCATTTGCCCGACAACACTCAGGAATTGATTAAAATTTTGTGCACCTGGAGCAGATTTTTGGAGGATTGCTTTTAATACCTGGCCTTTTTCAAAATCAGAATCGATGTTATCAACCACATTCAGGAACGTCTCAAAGGCGATTTCATCCAAATTCCCTTGTTTAACTACAGCTTGGAGCACATTGGCTTTTTCAAAATCCGAGTCGATGCTGCTTGCTGCCTCAAAATAAGCCTTGGTCGATTCTGGATATTTCAAAAACGCGACAGTGTAATTCCTCAACAGTTGGGCTTTTTCAAAATCAGAATCGATGAGGTTACCTGTTTTTTGAGCGATGGAGGTCAATTCAGCAGCGGTTGCGTCGTGATTTTTAATAAGTAATCCAGGTAAATGCCTTTGGCATAATCACTGCTCAGTTTTTCTACCCGCATGAAGACGGCCTCGCTGCCTCCCTTTTTATACAAGCGTATTACACTTCCTTTTGCATCAATGCCATTAAGAATCATCTCATTGACAATTGTGGCAATAATTTTTTTGCCTTCCGCACTATTGGGGTCAATAGTGTTGCCCTGCTCAGACAATATGTAGGTAATCTTTCCTTGGGCATTGCTTTCTACGCTGAGCTTTAGCCCATTTTTGCGGTAGTCTAAGTAAGCTCTAGGAGAGAGACTTTGAATCGCGGTTTCCTCTTCATTAAATACTATGTCTCCTGAATATTTCAAGTCTATGAATTCTCCATTGCTGTTGTAGTTGAAGCTGACTGTACGTTTTACGTCATCAGTGGAGGTATTGAAAGTACTGGAATTCCGGTCTCCTTGACAAGCTACTGATAGGAGCAACACGAAAGTCGAAATAAAGATTGGTATCAATTTTTTCATTAGATGGAAATTTTTATAATCAAAGTATGGTGATTGGACGAGTATTAAGTGCTGAAACCAAATCAGCCAAAAAATAAATCAAACTTGCAAATGATATTTTTAAAATCGATAAATCGCGGATAAAAATTGACGTTATATACGCAAAATCCATTTCCCCATGCGAAAACGACTTCATCACTTTCTACTCCTTATCATCATGCTGAACATCCTAAACTGTAGCGGCCAGGTGAATACCAGCAACATCAGTGAATTCTTCGAAGGCGATAGAGTGGCCCATGCCCGCGAATTGGTAGGCGAAAAACTCATTCAAGATTTGGCGCAAAAGGGTCTCAAATCGGGTAGTCCCATCTTTATCCGTGCCTTTAAATCCGAGCAAGAATTGGAGGTATGGGTGCAGGATTCCGTGCAGTATCGTTTGTTTCGCACTTATCCGATTTGTACTGTGCCAGGGGTATTGGGTCCAAAACGAAAAGAGGGCGATTTGCAAGTGCCGGAAGGCTTGTACTGGATCGAGGTGTTCAATCCCAAGAGCAATTACCACCTCTCGCTGGGCATCAATTATCCCAATGCTTCAGATCGCGTGCTTTCAGATCCGAAGAAGCCAGATGGCGAAATTTACATCCACGGGGCTTGCGTATCGGTAGGGTGCATTCCGCTGACGGATGCCTTGATTCGGGAAGTGTATCTTCTTGCCCTGGATGCCAAAACAGCGGGGCAGGAGCAAATTCCGGTGCACATTTTCCCTTGTAGAATGACAGCAAAAAATAAGACGAATCTTCTGGCACGCAACAACCCCCAGTTGATTCCTTTTTGGGGGAATTTGGCCGAGGCGTATGATTTTTTTGAGGAGAAGAAGGTGGTACCAAAGTATGGGGTGGATAAGGTTTCTGGAAGGTATCTGTTTGAAAAATGATCCTATTTTGGATTGGGATTATTCAAAAATCTAGTGGCTTTTTTAAGAATTTCATGATGAAAATAGATCCTCGAATTTTACGATTTGCATTGAGTTTACTTATTTTCTTATACTCAGCATTTTTAGTAGAATTTCTGCATGATTTCTTTCCAGGTATAGGGCCAATCTCAATGGGCACCTACCCTTTGACTTATCTTATTGGTTTGATTAGTAGTGTCTTGGGGTATAAGTTGATGATAAAAATGAAATCATTTTTCAGGTGTTTAGCTGTATTTTTTTCCTTATTTCTTTTAATTACATACATCGCTTTTGATCTTCATGAATCCCCAACTGTTGACGCACTGAAATCTTGTAAAGATGCCATTCGGATTATGCGCCATACTGAGAACATTACCTTTAAGGATATTTTTTCTGAAAATCGTACTTACTCAATTGCTGGAATGGTAAAATACAAAGACGTATTACCAGAATATTTATACTCCTGTACTTACGAAGAAGATTCTCATCCATTTTATTCATTCTATCTTTGGAAATCTGGAAAGAAAATTGGCTCAAACAACAAATATTGGGTCATTGATAGCTTATCAAGGCAAGATACAGCCATTTTTAGAGATGTTGTTAAAGGGGCTCGCTACGAAATTATAGCTCCTCCAGCACTTTTTTCAGGCTCAAGTAAGCACCTTTTTAAAGAAATTTACGGGGATTTAGAAGTCACTTTTTGGCCAATCTCCCAGAATATGAATCATGGTTTTGAAACCTGGTTTTATCGATTTTTAGACATCCGATGGAATAAATAAAGCTGACATCGCCCCCCTAAAACGCCCCCAAAATCTCCTCAAAAAAGCGTTTGTCCTCAAAATTGTTGTAGCCGGTACAGCCCAGGCGCACCACAACCAACTGTTTGGAAGGGACGATCAGCACTCGTTGGCCTTCAAACCCATCTGCATAAAACAGGTCAGCGGGCATGCCGTCTTTGCGGTACCCGATCCAGAACTGAGCAGCGTAGAAGCCATCTGAATGTGGGGTCTCTTTGGCGGAATAGGCCGCCCAACCCTTGGGCAGAATCTGCTCGCCCTTCCAAACACCGTCTTGCAAGTACAACTGACCAAACTTGGCCCAATCCCGCGCCGAGGCAAACATAAATGAAGACCCCACGTAATTGCCCGAGGGATCGGGTTCGAGAACGGCGGTACTCATGCCGAGCTTGTTGAACAAACGCTGGTGCGGAAAAGCCAGGTAATCATCCAGACTTTTGAATTGGCGGCGAATGATTTCTTGTAAAATATTGGTCGTGCCGCTGGAGTAATACCATTCACGCCCTGGTTTGGCCTGCATTTTGGATTGCAGCGCAAATTGCCCCGCATTGGGTACCCGGAACAACATTTTAGTGGCATCACTCACGTTGCTGTAGTTTTCTTCAAAATCCAGGCCACTGTTCATACGCAACAAGTTATCGAGTTTGATCGCTTTCCGTTCGTCGTTTTTCCATTCCGCAATCGGGGCAGGGGCATCTACCTTGAGTTTTCCATCCTTAACCAGGAGGCCAATCATGGCATTGGTCACACTTTTGGTCATCGACCAACCCAGCAGCGGGGTAGTGCGACTGATACCGGGTGCATAACGTTCGGCTACTACCTTGCCACGGTGCAGGACTACAACCGCACGGGTCAGCACCGGGAAACTGGTGTCTGGCTCGGCAAAAGCCCAATCGAGGGTCTTTGCCAGGGTTTGGCGTTGGTCTTCGGATAGGGTAGAATCGGGTAACTCTTGAGTTGTTTTTGCGGTAAAATCCAGTTTGGTCTGCGCTTTGAGTTCCTTCGCCGTTAATGAATTGATCAAGGTACAACCCAATCCAGGCCGGTACAAGGCCGTTTGTGACACCAAACCAAACAAACTGGCCGTAGCCGTGTGGGCTTTGCGGTCTATGGTTTGGGTGCCGTAAGGAATGGTGTACAAATCTTCTTTTTCTACCGAAGCCAAACTGCGTCCCGAAACAAACACACAAGAGCAAACCGTTTTGGCATTGTAGGCCGCCCCAATTTGAGCGTATTGGTAGTAGTAAGGACCAAAATAGCCGATGGCAATGACCAAAACAAGCAGTATGCCAAGGAGGAATTTTTTGAGTAATGACATAGGTGTTGAAGATTAGGAACGAGAAAAAAATAGACTTTACGATTGACGAATATAAAGTGTAATCTTTCAACAAAGGTTAAAAAAATTTTAGGGGAAATCCTCGACGTGATCAAAACCAACTTTTCCCAACTTTTGAGCGTTCAGTCCATTGCCAATCCTTACCAACTGATTGCCAACGAATAAGTACTTTTATAAGTGAAGCCCTTGCCTAAGCTACTTTAGCTACCAGCTCACTGATATTAGAAACCTCCACCCCTTTCATCCACAACTCATACTCACTCAAATCAATTTCGTCATTCCAGATTACACCGTAGCCACCATTGGCGATGTGCACAGTGTTGAAAAGGGCTTCGTCCTGTAAGGCGCGAAAAGCGGGTGTTTGCAGGCGTTCAGCCAGGGAATATACTTTTATCTCGCCATTGTCAAAAATGAGAAAAAGGCGGTAGCCAGGGAGCGGTTCTAGGTATTTGATACGTGGGTAGTTTTCCATGGCGTGCAGTTTAATCGATGTTTTGAATATCTTGGGAATCCCACATATCCTTCAATTTGGATTGTCGTGATTTGGCCCACTTCTTTACCTCTTTTTGATCCTTTGTACTTAAATTTCCTTTAAGCATTTCCAAATCATCTATTTTAAACAAACCCTCATTTTCATTATTGCTGGCGTGAAAATGAGGCGGGGTGTGATCACCAAAGAACATTCGCAGGATAATTCCTTTGATTTTTCCAATAATGGGCATCTTGTAGGTATATTTTAGAAAGTAAATTTATCTACAAATACGACATCGAGTAATTCAAGTATCTATTGGATCTTCAAGAGAAAAAAATGTGGTCCCTGTAGGATTTGAACCTACGACCCCCTGATTATGAGTCAGACGCTCTAACCACTGAGCTAAGGGACCAAAAAAGAATGCAAATATAGCGAAACCTGCCACAAAGGGCAAGTCTTACAGTATCATATTGTGGAAAATGTTGACTACATCTTCGTCTTCTTCCAGTTTGTCGATCAGTTTTTCCACGTCGACTTTTTGTTCCTCGGTCAATTCTTTGCTGACGTTGGGGTTGCGTTCAAATTCGGCGCTGACCAGTTCTACGCCCCGGTCTTCGAGGGCTTTTTGGATGGCACCGAAGCTTTTGAAGCCGGCATAGATTACGATACAATCTTCTTCGGGAAAAAGTTCCTCCAGGCCATGGTCGATCAAATCCAGTTCCAACTCTTCGATATCGATGCCTTCGGCTTTGATTTTGAATACGCTGTCGTGCGAAAAGATGAAATCATGACTGCCGGAGCTGGCCAGGGTGCCGCCGTACTTGGCGAAGTAGCTGCGCACGTTGGCCACGGTGCGGTTGAGGTTGTCGGTAGCCGTCTCTACGATAAAGGCCACTTTGTGCGGGCCGTTGCCCTCGTATACGATCTCTTTATAGTCGGCAGCATCTTTACCCATGGCTTTTTGGATGGCGCGATCTACGTTGTCTTTGGGTACGTTGAGGGCTTTGGCGTTTTGGATGGCAATCCGCAACTTGGCGTTGGTCTCTGGGTCAGGCCCTGCCTCTTTTACCGCAATCGTAACGTCCCGGTTTACTTTGGTGAAGATTTTGGCCATACTGGCCCAGCGCTTTAGCTTACGACCCTTTCTGAATTCAAACGCGCGACCCATATCGTATTTGGTTATTTGACTTGATAAACGGATGCAAAAATATCATCTTGTTGCCAAGGAGTAAAGGAAAGGTCGATCTTTTTTTGCAATCGGGGATATATCTTTGTCCAATGCAGCCACAAATACATCCATTGGGCGATTATGGCCTACTTATTGATTGGGGCGATCGGCTAGATGCGGAAACGCAACAGCAGATTCTGGCTTGTGGGCAAGCATTGCAGCACCGCCAATTGCCAGGAGTGCTGGATCTCATTCCAGCCTACAGCAGCCTTGCGGTGTTGTTTGATTTGGCTTTTTTGTTGAAAAACTTCCCCCAACAATTGCCATATACCTTGATAAAATCCTGGATTGAGCCCATTTTAGCAGATTGCCTCCACCAAAAAACGAGTATGGGTACCCGCCATATGGCCATTCCGGTTTGTTTTGCAGCACCTTTTGCACCCGATCTGGCAGAATTGGCGGCACAAAAGAACTACACCGTAGCAGCTTTCATTCAGGAGTACTGCGCACAGGCTTACCAGGTATACCTGATTGGTTTTTTGCCTGGTTTTGCCTACATGGGCATGTTGCCTCCCCATTTGGCAACGCCCCGCAAAGCAAATCCACGTACCCACATTCCGGCGGGGAGTGTGGGCATTGCGGGCGCTCAGACGGGCATTTACCCCCTGGAATCTCCTGGAGGTTGGCAATTGATTGGGCGCACGCCCTGGCGCATGTTTACGCCTGAAAAGGAGCCTCCTGTGCGGCTTCAAATGGGCGATGAAGTACGATTTTACCCCATTTCCGAATCCGAATTTTTGACCCAAAATGAGCATACTGATCGCGAGTAAAGGCTGGCTAAGCACGGTGCAGGATCTGGGCCGACCAGGGTATGCCCAATACGGCATCAACCGTTCTGGTGCAATGGACCCTCTGGCCTTGCAGGCTGCCAATGCGCTGTTGGGAAATCTTGCCCCTACCGCTGCCCTGGAAATGTGCTTTCCGGCACCTGCGCTCTTTTTCCAGGCACCTGCCCTGATCACCCTGAGCGGCGCTGATTTTGGGGCGAAAATTGGCGATCGAGCTTTGCCCCGCTATACGCCGATTTGGGTGGACGCAGGCACCGAATTACAATTTCAGCATAAATACTGGGGCCAATACGCTTACCTGAGCATACAAGGAGGGCTGGATATTGCGCCCTGGCTCAATAGTCAAAGCACCAACCTGAAAGCCCAATCCGGCGGCTGGCAGGGCCGGGCACTCCAAAAAGGAGATGTGATTCCTCTCCAGAAGACTTTTTTGGAACAGATAGGGCAGGGGCTAAAAATTGCCAAATACCACACCCGACTGGATCGGTTTTATGCCCCGACTACCCCGATCCGCTTCATTCCGGGGCAACATTACGCGCAGTTGTTGCCCCACAGCCGGGAGCAATTGCTTACCCAATCCTGGCGCATCGGCAATGCCAGCGACCGCATGGGGTATCGACTGGAAGGGGAGGGGTTGCAGCTTTCCACTCAGGATAGCTTGTTGTCGGCAGGGCTTACGCGGGGGAGCATCCAGTTGCCGCCCAATGGTCAGCCCATTGTGTTGATGGCCGATCACCAGACTACGGGCGGGTATCCGCTGCTGGGGCAGGTGATCCAGGCCGATTGGCCGCGATTGGCGCAACTGGGGCCAGGGGACAGGTTTCAGTCGCAAGCTGTCGGGATGCAGGAGGCAGTGGAATTGTACCGGGCGGAACTGGAGTTTTTGGGGCGCTTGCGGGTGGGAAGTAGGCATGCATTGGTTGCATTTTTTTAGCTTATGTTGTGCAGCTTCGCTGCTTGGTTTTTCCACCACCTTAGGCACCTGAGATCTGTCAATTACCCACAAAATCGACAAA
>NZ_JBBAKG010000131.1:0-14274 GCF_040403615.1 Haliscomenobacter sp.
AGGCAAACCAATCTATATTGTGTTGGATAATGCGCGCTATCAACATTGTAAATTAGTGATGACTACCGCTGAACAACTCAATATCAACTTAGTCTTCCTGCCTCCTTATTCCCCGAATTTGAACCTGATTGAGCGATTATGGAAGTTTGTCAAGGCTGAGGTTTGCTCTAGTAACTATTACCCCGATGCCGCTTCATTCCAAAACGCGATTGTCGGCTTTTTGAATCAACTGCATCAAAATGACCTCAAAAAACAGCTCAAATCTAGGCTTACTCTCAATTTTCAGCTTTTTGACAATGCACAAAACTTGGCGGCGTGAGGTATAATGCCCAATTAAAATTTCAAGTTATAATTTCTAAACAATTAATAACCAATTGTTTATTGAAAAAAACTTGCATTAACTTTTAATAATCATCAACTTAGAGTCTTTTTAAGGTATTCGCACTTGAAACCAAAAAATAATTTACACAAAAACGGATATGAGTAAGTGGGATCATTCAAATTGTCAGATTTTAGCCCCAAACATGATAAACCCTATTCGAGAGGCAAACATAATCAGGGAAATTTTTTATACTGTGCGGACTCAGGTTTTGTGCAAATATGGTTTAAAAAACCTGATTTTACAGAATTTCACTGAAACAATTTGCACAAAACCTCACTTCGCGAGGTATATATTAAAATTATCTCTATGCGGTTTTTGAATTGCAATCACATAGATTTAGTTTTAGTAAAAATGAGTGGGGAGGTTATAAAGTTGCTTTTTTTGTACATTAAAGTGGTGGTATCCACTTTTAATAGCCCTTTGATCAGCCGCAGCATCTAATAATTGCCATTCATAATTATTATCTCCCCTTCCAAAAAAAGCATTGTTGAAATGCGCCCCATTTGTTACTATGTCTTCAGTAAAGCCTAACCTTCTCATTGCCTGTCCCCAAAGATAGTTGCCATAATCCATTCCATTGTAACAGATGGTTCCACTTAGGGCACTAGTGGTGATATACAAAACATCACCTTGGATTTCGTATAAATTATACGTGCCCCAAAAGTCCATTTTCCCCTCTCTTGATTTCGAACCGCCCTTTGAAGGTCTACTTTGTCTATAAGCATAGTCCCATTTATTTTCTGATGTATTATCTACACCACTTTTTTTCATTGCTTTTGAGATATCAGAATCACTAACAACTTGAAATTTATATTTCCCCCGCAATGCCTCAGAACGATCTAAATCAGCGTCATTATAGGAAAATTCTATTGAATTTGAATACGTTGTATTTCCATTTTTATCCGTCGACTGATTTTGAAAATATAAACCAGTAGCTTCTTTTTTTCCGTCTTTTACAGTATATAAATGTGATCCATTAGGAGCAAAAACATCAATTGAATCGCCATTTATATCAACATATCGAACTGGGTTATTAACAGCATATCCATAAGGAGTAAATGGAAAATATTTCTCTGCAAATCTATCCGATGTAGTAAATCTTCCAATCCCCGCATCATACCACCTAGCCCCATAATCATTCCAGCCCAGCCCAAAGTCGCTATTCAGTTCCTTCCCATTGTACTGGTAAGCATTATCCCTGGCAGTCACATCATTCTGCAACCAAGCCCCCTCAAACGCCAGCCCAAATGCATAGTAGTGATTCTCCTGCAAAACATCACTTGTACTCGCCGTCCCCGTGATGTCCACTACCCCATTCGCATTCCGATCCGTGAAGACCAGCCGCGTATTCCCCAAGTGGTCTTTCATGTTGTATTCCTTGCGCCAGGCGAGGGTACTCGACACATCCACATTGGTATTGTAGTAGCGGCCTTCGGCGTGGAAGACGCTTTCTACTCTTTTTACTCCCGTACCCGTCTGGCGGTATTCGATGCCGCCGGGCAGGTAGTCCTGGATGTATTGCACCGTAGCGGCTACTTTGACGGTTTTGCGCAGCTTGGTACCCGCAGCGTCGTACAAAAACTCGATGGTATTCCCCGTAGTGAACGTGATCACTGTCGGCAAATTTAAGTGATTGTAGGTTATGGTGCTGACATTTTTGTGTAGATTTTTGTTCAGGTTGCCGTTGCGGTCGTAGGTCATGGAGTTGTCTACGGTGGAGAGCAGGCCGTTGAAGCCACGAGATTTGGCATCGCCAGCGGTGAGCGTACCATCCAGCACCTTGTGCAGGCGGTTGGTATTGGCGGTATAGCTGTAAGTCAGGTTGTCGATCTGGCCGTAGGTGCAGGTGCTGCCATTGGTGTAGAAGCCCGTGCGTTGCAGGGTTTGGATGTTGCCGCGCAGGTCGTAGGTAAGGTTTTCGTTGTAGTTGTTGGTGCCAGAGATCACGCCCGCGTCGGAGTAGTTGTGAAAGGTGGAGCTGCTCAGGCGGCTGAGGTAGTCGTAGGAGTAGGACATAATCTGGGCTTCGCGACCGCGTACCCGAGAGGCGATCTGGCTGATGTTGCCCGCTTTTTGGGCGGGTGCTGCGGTCAGGCCAGAGATGCCGGTGAAGGGCTGGTCGTAGCGGATGTCCATGTAAAAGAGGTCGTTGGCATCGTTGTAAAACGTGCGGGCGGGCGAGGCCGGGTTGGGCATGGCCGGGGTACACAGTGCCGGAGTGTTTACGGTGGCGCTGGTGCTCCAGCCGTTTATACTGCTGAGCCAGCCCTGTGCATTGTAGCTGAAGTCTACACTTTGCAGCCAGCCCCATACACTGGCCACCTGGTTGGCGTGCAGGTTTTTCTCTACCAGTTCATCGCGGTGGTTGTAGTTGTATTCGGCGATGTGTTGGCCGATGCCCCCGATGGTGGTCAGGAAGTTGGTGCGCCGCCCCGCATGATCGTAAGTATAGGTATTCTGGATGCTGAAGGCACCAGTAGCACCTGCTGCGCCGGGGGTATGGGTGCGGGTTTCGGCCAGGGCGTTATCGGCCCAGTCGTAGCTCATGCTCAGGGCTTCGGCGTTGGTTACCGTAGGGTTCAGGTGGTTGTTGCCATTGATGGCGGTACTGCGCCCGTGGGTGTCATAATCGATCACGTTGTACAGCCAGGTGTTGCTGGCGTCCAGGATTTTGGTTTCGCTTTTGCGCACCTTGCCCTGGTATTGAGGGTTGGTGGTCAGGCTGAGTTGGGTGCTGCCATCAAAACCGTCGTACCAGGTTTTGCTCAGCACTTCACTGAAGGTAAAGGCGGCATCGGCATTGGCGGGAAAGCCCGCTACGAAGCCACTTTGGCTGGGGCGGCCATAAGCATCGTAAGTAGTACCCAGGCAACGGGCTTGTCCCAGTTGCATGCTGTCTTGCACAAACACCAATTGATCCCGCAGGTTGTAGCGCATGCTGATGCTGCCCATGTCGGGTACTTTTTTGCGGGTCATGCGGTCGCGCGCATCGTACTGGTAGGCAAACACCAGATCGGTGGTGGCCGCAGCTACGCTAGGGGGCATCACCCGAATCACCCGGTCTTTGTTGTCGTACTGGTAGTAGGTATCAGCAGGGCTGGTGTTGCCAGTATCGGTTTGGCGCTTGAGGATCAGGCGGCCTTTTTTGTCGGTATAGCTGATGCTCACGCGGTTGTCGGGGTCGGTTACGGTGGTTTTGTACAGCGTGCCTGCGGCAAAGTAAGTTGAGCTGCTGCCCGGAATCAGCACTTCGCTGGCGGCATTGGTGCCATAGGCCGAGGTAATGGCATACCAGTCGGGGGGCGTTACCGTGAGGGTGCGGCTGAGCGGTGAGGCTTCAAAGGTGCTTTGGGTGTACTTGGTGCCAACGGGCGGGGCAAAGTAAGTGCCATTGGTATTGGAACTCACAAAGGGTAAGCTTTGGCCGTACATGCGCCCCTGGGTGTCGTACAAGTAATGGTTCACCACATCGGTGGCGCTGCTGGTGGCGCCATCTTGTCCCTTGGTGGGGTTGTGCTGGATTTTGATGTCTTCAATGGGGCGTCCCAGGCCATCGAGCAGTTGGGCCGTGGCTTTGGACACCAAACTGCTGCCGCTTACAGCCGTGAGGGCCGTAGTGGATTTGACGGTATTGTACAAGTAGGTGCTGGTGCGGTAAGCGTAATCGTAGGTGGTGACCAGGTTGCCCGCTCTAGCCGAAGTGGTTTTGAGGCGCTGGAGTTGGTCGTAGGTGTAGTTCACTACCTGCCCATCGATGTTGGTGATGCTTTTGACCAGACGGGTATTGGTAAAATAACTGTACTGCCAGACAAAATTCTGATAAGTGCGTTTTTTGACCAGGCCGTTGGTTTCCCATTCGTAAGTTTCCTTAGGCCAGTTGGCCACCGTAAACTCCCAGGGCAGGCCATTCATGATGTTGATGCGATCCAGTGTGCCTTTGAGTACCCAGGCTGCCCCCGCTGCAATCGTTCCGGTATTGGTAAAGGTGGCTTCGTAACGGTGGTGCTTCCAGGGGTAAGGATAATGGCTGGCATTGTCGGTAGTGGTGGGGTAGCCGTTGATGTCGTATAGGCTGTAGTCCATTTTGGTGCCATCAATGGTGTCTGCTCCGATATAGACTACGGTTTTGATGGGAGCACCAATCAGGTTGAGATTTAGCAGTTTGGTGCGCAGTGGGCTCGTGGCCAGGTCATGGACAAAGGTGCTTTTGGTATTGGTCACTACCCCATTGCTGTTGGTGAAGGCAGTCAGGGTAGGTGCCAGAAAGCGATTTTGGGAATCGTAAGTGTAATTGCTGGTGGTAGAAACGCCGTCGCGGGTTTCGGTGACGCTTTGGAGGCGACTGAATGGAGAGGTGCGGATGCCGTAATGGGTGACAAACATAATGTACAAATTGCTGCCAGAAGGTTGCAACACCCGGGCTTTGCGTACCCTCAAATTCAAGCCTGCCTTAAAGGAATAATTCTCTGGATTGCGGGTGGAGACTGAATTGGAGGCCTGGTATCCGCTGTTGTCGTAGGCGCGCGTAGCTTCCTGAAATCCAGCAGTGTTGCTGTAGGCCACTGGCGCGGAATAGGGACCTTGGTCGCCGACGATGATCATGCCCAGGTCAAAGGTATTGGTCGTGTATTCGTAAACGGTTTTCCCTTTTGCCAAAGCTGCGCCAGTTGCATTGTATTCTTCTACTACCCTTTTGTAGGTGACATGATAGCCATTAAAGTCGCCCAATGGCGTAATACTGGAAGCATAGGCAATGAAGGAGGTGGATTGACCAGTTTGGACAATACCTCCGTACTTGGGTTCAAAAATCATTACCCCGCTGCTTTCGCTGGCAGAAACTTCTGATACATATTTATAGGATTTGTACACATCATTGCTGGTTGCAATGCCATCGTTCAAGCGGATTTGCTTGATGCGCAATCCGCCTACAATCCGGTCAACAGGAGTATTGGGGTTGGCAGTTTCTGTAAAAAAATACAAAACACCTCTCCCATTGATCAGGCTTACGGTGAACCGATAGGTAACTCCACTTTGCAGATTCAAGTCGCTCAACGGTAAAATGAGCGAATCTACCACTGGCATGGCAGTGGTAGCCGTACGCGTCAAATTGAAACCTCTAGAGGTAATAAAAGCATTCGTTGTGTTGTTGTACACATTAACCGTAATAGAGGCATTGGTATAGGGAAGTACGCATCCTGTACTACCTGGAGTAGGGGAAAGAGGATACAGCTTCATCCCCATTTTGCCTGTGCTCAACTGTGGGGCAGTAAAACTTGCGGTAGGGCTAAAGCTTTGGGCACTACAACACAAGGCAGTTGAAGTAGAGGTACAGTTTTGGATAGGCGTACCTGCCAAATAGGTTCGGGAGGGAGCAGAGGAGGCATACTTGGTAATCCGGTTGCCTTCAAAAGTAAACTCAGCAAAACCGCCTGTCGGGTAAGTAATTTTGGTCAACATTCCCTGAAGCATGGCCGTTTCGTTGGATTCTCGATTGGCATTGCCATAAATGGTACTGATTCCGTTCCTTTGGTAGGTTGTTGGAGGAATATTAAGGGTGATTTGACTTTCGTTACCAGTTGCCCCATTGTGAAATCCCCAATGGTCAATTGCCCTTGCAAGCCTACTTGGCAGCGTATTGCCATTGTAGGTAAAAACATAAGGTGGAACAACATTTGTCACACCATCTTGACTCATCTCCTGCACCTGGGTGAGCCGCAATCGCTTTCTTTCAGCCTGGGCTATGCCTGTTCCATCCGTAATGTAATCATAGGAAAAGACTATTTTTTTCTGAAAGAGGTTCGGTGTTTGCCCTGTGGATATTTGAATCTCATCCAACCTTTTGGCCGAACCTACATCATCTCTGAGCGTATTCGCCACGAAGGTTACGGTTTCGGTTCCAGTGGAGCTTGTGATTCCGGTCAAGCGCTTGCCTGAAGCATCCATTTGCTGATAGTAATGAAAACCATCATCGGTTCCACCTGAGCAATCGTAGGCCGTATTCGCCGAACTTAGTGCTACGTTGTCTGAATAGGTGCAAGATCCTGGTTGTCGATAGGTCGTTACTTCAGTTGCGTATTGAAAATTGATCTGAAATTTTCCATCGTGCGATTCTATCCGCGTTAAAAACCAGGAGGTCTTATAGCCATTGGGACTTGAGGTGCTGAGGTTGGTTTGTTCGGTATTGTTTTCTGTCCCTCCCGGAGTACTGCCGAAATGGTAACGTGTTCCGTCAGGCGTAGTAATGGTGAAGCGGCTAAAAACGCTACCAGTGGTAGTTCCTACTTCGATTTTTAGGTCTTGCTGAGGGATTAAAACTGCATTTTGGAATTTATCGAAAACGAATTTGCCACCATATCCAGCAAAATTGAATGAAAAAACATCGGGTTCTGCATCGATGGCTCCGTTTTCAATGGAAGTAGCCGCAGTGCTTTGAGCAGACTCAATAATGGAGCAGCCATTATCTCCGGCGCAACTTAAATAGGTTGTAGCATAATTGACCGAAAGTCCTGAAAAAGTAGTTTCTAGCCCGGCATTGTACCCCAAATAATAGCCCTGGTCATCTTCTTTGCCCACCACCTGCCTGGTCACCATCCCTCCTGCGTCCAATGCCCAACCCAGGCCCACCCAGGAAGCCGTTTCGGCTATTTTAATTCCCGAAGAATGGTAGCTCAAGCCAATCGGAACAGACAAAGGGCCGCTACTCACGGTATGAATGGGAACGGAGATATTGGGTACACCCGTGTGGTAACTTACCGGAATATCGGTGTACTTTCCCAGGGCCGCAGCATTGGGAGCAGGCAAAACCCCATTTTTGATAAATGAATTGGTGGGCTGTGTCCAGGCAATAGCACCAAGCACCAAAACATTGAAAATGGTAAAGAGATATTGACGCAACATAAGGATTCAATTTTGGGGAATTGGGGGAAAGGTTTACTGTTGAGAGATGATCAATTTGTCGCTAAAGCGTTTGCCATCTATCACCACGTGGATGAAATAGACCCCGGCAGGCTGTTTGGAGCAGTCTACCACATAGCGTTGAGATCCGGCATGATTGCCATTGTTTTGGAAAACGATGCGACCAAGCTGGTCATACAGCAAGGTTTGGTACTGGCCTTGTGGCGAGCTGGCCGTAAACTCAATGCTGAGCTGCCCTTTGACCGGGTTGGGAAACACCTTGACTGAGGTTTCGTTTTGAGGAATTGAAGCCTTGGTTTCAATGGCCTCCAAGGCAATCGGTTCCAGTACATTATTGCTTTTGCTACAGGAAGAGGTACCGTCTCCGAGTTTACCCCGTGGCCCTTCTTTGGCCAAAACGGCCAACATGCGGGCTTTTTGGCCTTCGGTAAACATGATGAGCTGTTCGTCATCCGAGTTGTCCATAAAGTTCATGGTCATCTCTATACTTTGGCGGTCGCACATGCTGATCTGTTGGTAATAGCTGACTCCATAGTTGGGTGCATTGTGGATCGGAGTATCTTCCACATAATCATCGGCGCAAGGGATGCGTTCGTTCCACAATTCATGTACCCCCAGGTAAGTACCCACCAAGTGGGTGAGGGTTTTGCCGCCCGCATATTCGGCAGGATTTAGCCGAGCGCCTACGCCAATGAATTTGTAGTCGATCACGATGCCGTCGGTTGCTTTGTTGCCTCCGGGCATTTGCGCCCAACCTGCTTTATCGTCAGCGAGTTTGCCTACCCAGATATTGAGGTAGCGTTCGGTATCCCAGGCATCGGCACCAGCAGCTTTGTTGTATTTGATGGAATCGTTGCTGCTCCACTCTTTGCGTGAGGTGGGAACGTAGCGGATCGCAAACTCTTTTTTGAAGTCTTTAGGTGGCTCGGCCAAACAGAAGCTGAGGCCGAGTTTGCCCAGTTTTTTGTCGAATTTACCTTCGGTGTAGCCATACCTTTCTGACTTTACCACCGGGTCAGCTTCTCCAAAATCGCGGTTTAAGGCCGCCAATTGGGCATTGATTTCTTCAGGACTGGGACATACCTCTCCTGCGTTGTATAGGATGTGGAATACCACCGGAATGGTTAATTTCTTGGATTCCACCTTGAACTTGTCGGAGTAAAGGAAGCGTTCAATGGCGCTTTGGGAGGCAAGGTATTGGGGATTTTCCTTCTCCAGTCTCGCCATTACTTCCTGTGTGGCATATTGGCGGTAAATTCGATTGGGGGTTTGGGCATGGAGCGTTTGCAGCAGCAATACACAGACCAGGAGGCTTAAGTGAGGCAATGATTTCATAGGCAATGCTCGGGTTTTGTTTGCAGCGGTAAAGATCAGACGTATTTTGGAGAGTACCCCACCTGGGAGTTCATAGCATATGAACTATAGGTTCAAGTTCAGTAAAAAAATCCCGGCATTCCGTAAAAAGCATTGTGCATTTGAAATTAGTTTGTTATTTTTGGAAGCATAATCACTTTATTCCCAACCCAAAACCGAACCTGATGCACTGGATACTGAACAACATCAAACGCATTCGCATCTCCAGAAACTATACCCAGCAATACCTCGCCAGCGAACTGGGCATTTCCATGGCCTGGTACAACAAGCTGGAGAACGGCCACAAAAGTTTTCGATTGGACCAAATAGACACAATTGCCAAAATTTTGGATGTGCCTATTTCCTCCATAACCGAAACAAATAATGTGCCCCCCCCCGAATTTTCAACAATTTGGAAAAGAAACTCCAGGACAAGCCTCCCAATTGGGTGAGGTATTGAGCGAGATGCAAGGCATCCGGAAGATGCTGGAAGAGATGAGAAATGGATAAATAGGAAATAATAACACGATCTATAAAATACCCGCTTGATTCGAAAACCGGAGGACACTGGTTTGTATTACTATAACCTGGCTTCAGTAAACTGCTCTGATTATTGGAATCATCTGCAAAACATCAGTAATCGCTTCAAACTTTTGCGCATCAGCAAGCATCACTCTGTGTATTCAATTCAACCTCTTTTTCCCAATATACTCCAACAAGTTGCCCAATATTCACCAAGATTGCTATTTTTAAACCAAAACATTCCATGTTCCAAAATCACCTCAAACTCGCCTTCCGCAACATCCGCAAAAACGGGTTTTATTCCGCCCTCAATGTACTCGGATTGTGGGCGGGCATCCTGTTTGCCTTGCTGATCGCAGCCCACGTTTGGGGCGAGTTGCAAGTGAACCAACACCTGCGCCATGCCGATCGGCAATATCTGTTGACCAGCATCTGGAAAAACCCCAACATCGGCTTGGACTTTACCTGTGCGGGGCCTTTGGGACAACGTTTGAAGGAGGCTTACCCACAGTTGGTGGCCAATTACTACCGCTGGGATGGCATCATGTCAGAAGTTGCAAAGGGGGATAAGGTATTTCGAGAAAGCATCCAAATTGGGGACAGCACTTTGCTTGTCATGTTCGGTTTTGAACTGCTCTACGGTGATCCGCAGAGCGCCTTGACTAGGCCTTATTCGGTGGTGATCACCGCAGAAAAAGCAGTCAAATATTTTGGAAAAACCGATGTAGTTGGCCAAACCCTTCGCATCAACAATTTTACCGGTGGTGGCCGCGAGTTCCTCATCACGGGTGTATTGCGGCAGCCTCCAGAAAACTCCGTCACTCAATTGCTTGGCAACGAAACCAGCGCCTTATTTGTGTCGTTCAGCACCGCACGCTATTTTTTCGATCGAGAGGTAAACGATTGGAACAACATCATTTACCCCACTTACCTCGAATTACAGCCCGGGGTGACTGCCGCCGATATGGAAAAACCCATCCAGCGACTCATCCAGCAAGAGGCTGCCGATTTTGAAAAGGAAAACCTGAGGGTGCGCCCTGTTGCCTTGCAGGATTATCATCTCCAAAAAAACAAGGCTCTGGTCAGGCGGATGTTGTTCACTCTTTCGTCGGTGGGGGTGTTCATCCTGTTCATGGCCATTTTCAACTTCATCAACCTGGCGATCGGGCGATCGGGTTCGCGCATTCGCGAAATCGGGGTACGCAAGGCACTGGGCGGCTTGAAACAACAATTGGCGCTTCAGTTTCTGTCTGAATCCTTAGTCCTGGTGGCTGTGGCCACAGTACTTGCGTTTTTGTCGTACCCACTTGCTCAGATCCCTTTTGAGCAGATCGTGGGTAAAAGGCTGCCTGGACTAATGACGTTCCCCGCAGCGTTTGCCTTCTTGCCCTTCGCTTTGGTGCTTGTGGTTGGCCTCCTGGCGGGCTTGTACCCGGCACTCTTTCTGTCCTCAATGCGCACGGTCGAGTCTTTGAAAGGAAAGCTCGGTACGACCAATAAAAGCTTACAACTGCGCAAATACCTGGTCGGTTTCCAATTTGGAATCGCCAATTTGGTCATCATTGCGGCGCTGGTTGTGGCAGCACAAGTCAAGCATTTTTTTGGCAAAAACATCGGCTACAACACGGAGTTCGTCGTGTCTGCACAGGTGCCCCGCGATTGGACGCCGGAGGGCCTGCGCAAAATGATGACTGTGCGCGACGAAATGGCCAAATTGCCGGGGGTGCGCAGCGCCTCGCTCTCTTTTGAAATTCCCAACGGCAACAACAATGGCCAACCGCCCGTCTACCGAGCGGGTACAGATTCCACCACTGCCGTTGTTTGTCAACAACTGACCACTGACGAGAATTACCTCGATACTTACCAGATTTCGCTACTGGCCGGGGAATACTTCAATCAAAATGGCATCAATTACACCAAAGTTGTGCTGAACGAACGTGCGGCATTAGCCATCGGTTTCCCGGATGCTGGATCGGCCATCGGCCAAACTTTGCGCATCCCTGGAGATCCAACGTTGTACACCATCAAAGGGGTGCTGCGGGATTTTCACTTTGGCTCTATGGCTGCCCCGATCCAGCCGATGGTGGTGTTTTCGTTAAAAGGCAGTGTTTTGTACCGTTATCTTTCCTTTAAAATTGCCCCAGAGGGTATCAGTGAGCAGATGGCCGCACTCCAAAAAAAATGGATAGAACTAATGCCCGGCAGTGCGTTTGAGTACACGTTTATGGACGCGATCCTGGCAAAAATTTATGCTGCGGAATTGCAGATGAAAAGATCGGCCTATGCGGCAAGTGCCCTGGCTTTGCTGATTGCATTGCTGGGGGTGTTGGGCCTGGTATCGCTCAACCTGCAGCGGCGGGAAAAAGAGGTGGGGGTACGCAAGGTCTTGGGTGCCTCGGTCTTGGGCATCATCGGGCTATTTATGCGGGAATTCCTGCTCATCTTATTGATTGCGGGGATCGTAGCTTGTCCGATTGCGTGGTATTTGCTAAGCAGCTGGCTGGAAAATTATGCTTCCCACATCGAATTATCCCCTTTGGTTTTTGCATTGTCCCTACTGGGAATGGCTTTGGTTACTGCGCTCTTAATCGGATTGCAGAGTGTGAAGGCTGCTCTGGCCAATCCGGTGAAGTCGCTGCGCAGCGAGTGAGTAATTCAATTATGCATCCAGCTAGCCCTGAAAGGGCGGTATATTTTTAAGAAAGGGCAATGCCCTTTCGATCTGACAGGTGCCTGTGTTCGTACTACCAGCCCTGAAAGGGTGACATCACTCGGATTGATGATGCCGCCCTTTCAGGGCTTCGTAGTTTAACAGATCTATTCGCAGCTTAGAATGGGCAACGCCCATTCTTGAGGTGATGTCGCCCTTTCAGGGCTAGTTCATATTGTGTAATGTGCGTAAAATCTGGCAAATCCCTACTTCAAAACCGGCAGCACAATCTTCGAAGCAAACTGATTGTTGTGGTAAACTTTGATGTTGCTTTTCACAAAATCCTTGTTGCTGCAGTTGTAAATGTCGATGAATTGCTGTGGGTTGCGGTCGGCCAGAGGAAACCAACTGCTTTGGATTTGCACCATGATGCGGTGGCCTTTTTTGAAGGCATGGGCAAGGGAGGGCAATTCGAACTTCACCTGTTCTACTTTACCGGGCACAAAGGCCGATGGGGTTTCGAAACTCTTTCGGAAGCGGCCACGGAATATTTCTCCCCTCACCAACATCTGATAACCACCCATTGGGTAAATTTTCGCAGCATCCTCTTCGGCATAAATGTTGACGGCATTGTACCCGAGATCGTCGGGGAAGACATCAATTATTTTCACCACAAAATCGGCATCGGTGGTAGAAATACTGGTCATGATGTCTGCGACCACATTCCCGGCGATGGTCACATCTTCCGTAAGGGTTTCGGTTTGGAAAACCAACACATCTGGCCTGCGTGCTGCAAAACGCTGATCATCGGTCATGTAGGTTCTGCTGCGGTTGAAGTGCACATCCTCGGTGTAAGGCACGGGCTTAGCGGGATCGCTGAGGTACTCGCTGAAACCTTGGGCTGCAACGGGTTTGTTCCATCCCAGTTTTCCATCGGCTTGCAGGTACATGGCTTGGTCGGTTTTACCAACGGGTGGCCATTGATTGAAGGTTTTCCATTCGTTGGCTCCGCTGATGAACACGCTGGCTTCGGCAATTTTCGACACATCGCCTTTGCCTTTCAGGAAATAATTGAAGAAAGGGATTTCGATGTTTTGCTGGTACCAGGTGGAGGTATTGCTGCCAAACTGGACGTTGCCCAAATGCGTACCATCGTTGCTGGCCCATTGCCCGTGGTACCAGGGGCCTTCTACAATTTTGTTGAATGCCTTGCCAGGGTTGTTTTGCTCGGCAGCCAGGTAGGCATTCCAGGCGCCCCAGCAATCCTCGGCATCGAACAATCCTCCTACCCAAAGCATGGCGGGTTGTAGGCTTTTGGTGGCATTGCGGGCATCTCTGGCTTTCCACCAGGCGTCGTAATTGGGGTGCACCATGAGTTCTTTCCAGAAAGCGATGCTGTCGCCCATGAATTTCGACAAGTTTTTCAGGTTGCCTGCTTCCAGGTGAAATTTGTAGTTGTCGTGGCTGCTGTAATTGAACTCTTTGGGCCCAACCGTGGTGGGTTTGGGGCGGGGTTGCCCAAAACCGGAATAAAACCCGAAGGCATCCAGTTGGAAAAAAGCGCCATTGTGGTGAAAGTCGTCGCCGATGAACCAGTTGGTCACCGGTGCCTGCGGGCTCACCGCCTTCAATGCCGGGTGATTGCTGGCGGCGGCCATGGTGGAATAAAAACCGGGATAGGAAATGCCGAATACCCCTACATTGCCGTTGTTGTTGGGCAGGTTTTTGATCAGCCAATCGATGGCATCGTAGGAATCGCTTGCTTCGTCAATTTCGGTTCCCTTTTTATTGGGATTAAAGGGGCGGATATTGACGTATTCTCCTTCGCTCATCCAGCGGCCGCGCACATCCTGGGTCACCATGATGTAGCCTTCGCGGAAGTAGTTTTTCAGGTAGCCGTTCCAAACCGATGCAAATGCCTTTTCGCCGTAAGGCGCACAGGAATAAGGCGTACGGCTCAGCAGGATGGGGTGCTTTTCCTGATTGTCTTTGGGAATGTAAATGGAGGTAAAGAGCTTGATGCCATCCCGCATCGGAATGGTTACTTCTTTCTTGGTGTAGTTGTTGACAATCCATACCGAATCGGCATTTTGACAGATGGCCTGAGTGGAAATGGCCAACAGGAGCAACAGGTAGATGTTTTTCATGGTTAAGGCTTTTGGAAGGTGAAAATACGTGCAATTTTTTATGTGTTGCTGTGTTTTTTTGGTTGGTGAGTAGGGGTAATTTTTGGTGAGAGGTGCGCTGTGCTTTTGCGTTGGCTTTGGCACATGCTTTGAGGCAGATTAGAGGTAAGGAACGGAAATAAAAAAAAGTGAATGTTTTGATTATAATGAAAACTTAGGCAATTTTTTGATATAATTTTGAATGCAATGAAAATGTATTGTATTTTATGTGCTTTACGGGGGACTGGCAAAAACTGGAGATTGATTTCGTTGCTGAAAAAAACAGC
>NZ_JBBAKG010000132.1:0-13918 GCF_040403615.1 Haliscomenobacter sp.
ATAGATAAGTCAATCCTGAAATATCTACAGCAATAGATTCGGTTTCAAAAAAGTCTGCGCTTTTTGAAAAAATACAACCACTACTGGTTTTCACTTCAACGCGGTTGTAATTGAATCCCGGAAAATTGGCAAATACATTGCCGTTCTGCCAGGCACTGGGTGTTGAATAACCAGCCAAACGGTATTGGAAGGGTTGGCTAAGCGGCGTACCTGTAACAGGAATTTCAACCCGAAGGTTACCATGAAAACAGTCGGTAAGCCCTGTAACCGCCAAATCGCCAATTACTGCCGTTTTCTCATCTATATCTACGGTGTCTCGTTCGGTACAGGCGGCATTGGTGGGTCGTACTTCGATGATGTAGCGTCCAGTACTTCGATTGGTGAAAATATTGGAACTTTGCCAATTGCTTACACCCACCAATCGATATTGTGCGGTAGTGGCCTGTTTTAGGTTGATTTGAATCCGAGAATTGCCAATGGTACAATCGGTATGATTGCTGAGTAAAATGGTGTCCACTACGGTTAGTCCGGAAACTTCAGTAACCGTAACCGTATTACCGGGGATGGCAAAAGTACAGCCAGCATCACCGACAACCCTTCCTTCAATGGTATACGTTCCCGCGCTCAAACCTTTGAACCAGTTGGAGCTTTGCCAAGTGCCGCCATTGATGCGAAATTGTAGGCCAGTACTAGTCAGGGCGTTGTGTTTTGCTTCAATAGTGATGTTGCCCAGTACACAATCAGTGATGTTGTAGACAGCGTTAGAGGTGATGCTGACTTGTCCAAGTTCTTGTACCGTGACACTCAAACTGGAACTGCAAGTGCTGACATCCGGTGCGCTGACTTCAATTGTAAAAGTACCGGATGAAAGCCCTGTAAAGGAGGGAGTAGTAGTCCATGTGCTACCATTCAAACGATAGCGTGCCGCAATACTGGCATCTTGCAATACCGCATTTAATTGCACATTGCCAGTTGTACAATCCCGGTCGCGCAATACTTGAATGCTTTGGAGCTTGGGATAAATTCGCTCGGCGACCGTGGTACTTAAAGTGCTTACCGCTACCGGACAACCCGCAGTTGAACGAATGTCCACGGTATAATTCCCCGAAGACAATCCCGTAAATCGATTGCTGCTCTGCCAGGCTCCTGCATTGAGACGGTATTCTACAGAGGCGGCAGCGGGTTGGTTGCTCAGAGCCGTGATGGCAGCATTGGCTAAAACGCAATCTGTTTCTTGCTCTTTTTGAAGCGAAGTTAAACTGACCCCATTGGTTTCATCAATGGTAAAACCCATATATCGACTGCAGCTCCCGCTGGATATATTTATTGGTTCTGCTTCAAAATAGTAACTCCCTGAGGTTAAACCGGTATATGATGGCACATTTCCCCAAATTCCTCCATTGAGGCGATAGCGGTATCCGTCAACTTTACCTCCTGTCGTCTGGATACTTACACCTACGTTTCCTAAAACGCAATCGCCCAAATTGCTCTTGACAATTTCTCCAAATTCGATGGGCTCAAACTCTTCCATGAATTTTTGATAAGTCACTGTACAATTGGAAGTTGCCCGTACATAGCCCTGGTAGGTATCGGTGCTTTTGTTGGGAAACAAATTACTGGATTGCCAAGTTGTTCCATCCAGGCTGTATTGGAGATTAGCTACATTGCCAGGGTTAGAGACTTGAATCTGGAAGGTCATATTCCCTGTTGTACAATCCAATTGGTTGCTTGCCAGAATATCCGTAATACTGTATGTTGGCTGAATGATCTGGATTGGTACAGTGGTATGGATGTCCTGACACGTCCCTGTACTGTTGGTTACCGTTACCGAATAGACCGAACTACCATCTGATTTCGGTATATCGCTGATAATTTGAGTAGTTGCATGCGTACTCCAACTGTAATAATACCCCGTACCTCCTCCCACAGAAAGGGTGATCGATGATCCTGCACATGTTGGAGTGTTGTAGCTAAATCCTAAACCACAGGGAACCACCAGAGGCGTACCTGGCATTGCGGTTGAATTTGATGATTTGGCGAATTTGCTGGTTTCATGGGATGTGTTGGTAAGCCCTAATAAAACGCCTTCACTTGAAGGGGATTCCAGGTTGGCTGTCTGAGCATACACAACAGTGGTCAATGCTTGCATGATCAATATCCCGAAGAGGGCTATGAGGGTTGTCGTTTTGGTCATCTTTCAATAGGTTTAATTCTGGTTCAAAATAATTACAGCAATATATTTTCACCTACAACAAGATATAGCTCATTGTAGTCCAAAAAATCCCAATAGCAACAAGCATAGAGTTCTTGAGTCCTATCACAGACAAAAGACACCTAACTCATTGGTTGTAAAGTAAATTCAAAAGAAAATTGTAAAAGGTTGCGTTTCTAATGCATAATTTCAGCATCCCCAATGGGGAATGAAACAGGAAAAAACAATTGACAGACATTTATATTTGTGCTGTACTTTGTTTTCACAAATTTGAAAAAAAAAAAACCATTTCTCCAAACTAAAGAGGAGTTTTTTTTAAAATTAATTTTGGGTTAACATTGGTAAATAGAGCAAAAGATTAGAATGTATAGAATAGTTGTGTAAATTTGGAGAATTTCGATTATGGGAAAAATTCATAACTCATCACTCAATTCCTTGTTTTCAAGGTTTATTCCACCGTAAAAATTCGTTTGCTTGTCCAATCTTGCTTTAACGATGTATGCCATTTGACCAACGTGGTAAGAGAAATGCTCTACGACGTGAATCAGGATACTCATTCCGGTTTCATTGAATCCTTGCACCGTAATTTTTCTTTCAATATCTGCTGGAGTCAAGCGATTCAAGACTTGATCTATTTCGACCATCAATTGGTTTACGCGTTCCATCAGTTCGGTGCGCGGCATTGGGCCTCGTTCATCAAATTCAGTTTGCCGCTGGCGCAAATCTGCTGCGCCACCCAATCCTGCCAAAATCCACTGCCGGGCATTGCCGCAGAGGTGCAGTACCAGATTGCCTACACTGTTGGAATTTTCATTGGGCCTCCACCAAATATCGGCTTCGCTTAATTCATGCAAGCACTGCTCAAGGCGCACTTGAGATTCTTCAAACAGGCGACGTTTGATCTCCGTGATGAAGAGGTCTAGAAAGGATTGATCCAGCATGAGAGGAAGGGGGTTATAGAATGATCGGTCACTGAGCGTAGCCGAAGTGCCGGCACTTCGGCTACGCTCAGTGACCGACTTCGGCTACGCTCAGTGACCGACTTCGGCTACGCTCAGTGACCGATCATTCGTCAATCGTCATTCGAAAAATTCGTTATTCAAATCAGGTGTGCAATGCACCGCAAACCGAAATGGTTTGACCTGAAACATAGGTAGATAAGTCTGAGCCAAGGAAAACGCAAAGATCAGCTACCTCATTGGCCTTGCCAAAACGCTTGAGCGGAATATTTGCCAGGTAAGCATCGCGGGTTTTCTCATCGAGTGCCTCGGTCATATCGGTTTCGATAAAGCCGGGGGCAACCACGTTGCAGCGAATGGCCCTTGAACCCATCTCTTTGGCGAGAGACTTGCTAAAACCAATGATACCCGCTTTGGAAGCGGCGTAATTGGCCTGTCCAGCATTACCGGTAATGCCCACGATCGAGCTCATGTTGATGATCGAGCCTCCGCCTGCTTTCATCAAAGGGCGCAAGGCAAATTTAGACAAATTGAAAACCGACTTGAGGTTGGTGGTAATGACTTTGTCCCATTGCTCTTCGCTCATGCGGAGCATGAGGGTATCCTGGGTAATCCCAGCGTTGTTGACCAAAATATCGAGTTTGCCGAAATCAGCAACTACACTGTTGATCAAGGCTTCTGCTTCGGTGAATGAGCCAGCATCAGAAGCATAAGCTTTCGCTTTGACTCCCAGTGCTTCCAATTCCGCTACAATGGCTTCGGCCTGAGCGGCAGAAGAGCGGTAAGTAAAGGCGACATTGGCGCCTTGCTCAGCAAATCTTTTTACAATTGCTGCTCCGATTCCGCGTGACCCCCCGGTTACCAGAGCAACTTTGTCCTGCAATAGTTTCATCAGGCTTTGGTTTTTTGTTTTGTGGGGTCAAAGGTAAGGAACGGGCGGGAAAAACTGAATGATTTATTCAATCTACGATCAAGAAGGGAAACGGTATGCTGTTTCCCTTCTTGATCGTTTAATTTTTAAAGAATGAGCACATAAAGCAGGATACCCAAAAGAAACCCGATCCAGGCGCCTCTAATGGTCTTTTTCTCCCCACTAAACACGATATACGTAATCAAAACGCCAATCAGGCTCAAGACAAATCCAAGTAGAAATCCCAAAAAACTACTTCCTTGAATGGCAGGTTTATCAGGGTGTTCTTCAGCTTTTTGGGCTTTGTTTTTCAGCACCTTAATGGCCAACTTTTGCTTCCAGGTAAGGTCATGACCAATTTTCGCTTCTATTTCTTTAACCGAAAGCGTTTTCAGGTCGTTGATGCCAATTTTAGCACCTGGAGTTTCCGTTTCATTTGGATTTGAAGCTGTAGAGATTACCGCATAACTGTTGGTTGCGAAAAGTACACCAACGCATAGCAACAAGATGTTGAAGAAGTTCTTCATAGAAATGTGTTTTAAAGATGTTAGGAATAGAAAGTATCTTCAAATATAGCATTCCTTATCAGTAAAACCTATTTAAGTACAAAGACAGTAAGTAGTGACTTTTAATAAATTACACTTCTGAAGATTTGCCTATCAATTTTTCGCGTAAATATTGCCCGGTGATGGAAGATGCTACTTCGATCATCCCCTCTGGCACCCCTTGATAAACCAATCTTCCGCCCCCTTTTCCTCCATCTGGCCCCAGGTCAATGACCCAATCCGCCGATTTGATCACTTCGAGGCTGTGCTCTACCACGATCACGGTATGGCCTTTTTCTACGAGGGCATTCAGGGCATCCAGCAACTTGCGGATATCGTGAAAGTGCAGGCCGGTAGTAGGCTCGTCAAAAATAAAAAGAACGTGTTGGTTGTGGTGCTCCTGATTTAGGAATGAAGCCAGTTTTACCCGTTGGGCTTCGCCCCCTGAAAGGGTACTTGAAGACTGCCCCATGTGTACATATCCCAAACCAACATCCTGCAAGGGTTTGATTTTGGAAATGATGTCTTTATGGCCTGCAAAAAACTCCATGGCCTCGTCGATGCTCATTTCCAACACTTCATGGATGTTCTTGCCTTGGTATTCAACTTCCAGCACTTCGGTTTTGAAGCGTTTTCCGTGGCAGACTTCGCATTCCAGGCGTACATCGGCCAGGAACTGCATTTCGATGATCTGCTCGCCCTCCCCTTTGCAGGCGTCGCAACGACCGCCGTCCACATTGAAAGAAAAATGCTTGGGCTTGAATCCCCGGATTTTGGCCAACTGCTGGTTGGTAAACAAATCCCGAATGGCGTCATAAGCCTTGACGTAAGTCACGGGATTGGAGCGCGATGATTTACCGATGGGGCTTTGATTGACCATCTCCACCGCTTTGATTTTATGAAATGGGCCCTCGATAGACGAGTGCAAGCCCGGCGCTTTGGGCGATGTTTCCCCCAGTTCTTTTTTGAGCGCAGGATATAGAATTTGCTTGACCAAGGTAGTCTTGCCCGAGCCGGATACACCACTTACAGCGGTCAACGTATGCAAGGGAAAAGCCACATCTACATTTTGCAAATTGTTTTGCCGGGCACCTCTGACCCAAATGAAATCGCTGGCTTTGCGGCGATAGGTTGGCACCGGAATTTCCATCCGACCACTCATGTATAAGGTAGTGAGGCTATTGGCCGCATCGCTGTAAATGTCGGTATAAGGGCCTGCAAAAACCACTTCTCCGCCATGAATGCCCGCCGCTGGGCCGATATCGATCAAGTAATCCGAGTTTTTAATCAAATCCTCCTCGTGCTCCACCACAATTACGGTGTTGCCCAGGTCGCGCAGGGTTTTGAGTACTTTCACCAGTCGATCGGTATCCCGAGGATGGAGGCCAACGCTGGGTTCGTCCAGGATATACATGGAGCTGGTCAGGTTGCTGCCCAAGAGGCGTGTAAGGTTGATCCGCTGGGTTTCGCCCCCGCTGAGGGTAGCCGAAACGCGGTTGAGGGTCAAATACCCCAAGCCCAGATCACACATGTATTGCAGGCGAGAGGTGATTTCCTGCAAAAGACGGTTGCCTACTTTTTTGTCAAAATCACCAAGATCGATGGATTGAAAGAAGAGCAAAAGTTCGTCTACTGGCTCATCGATCAGGTCGCCGATTCCCCTTCCGCCCACTTTTACATAGCTGGCTTCTTTGCGCAAGCGAGCGCCTTCACAGGTAGAGCACAGGGTACGCCCCCGGTACCGCGCCAGCATTACCCGGTTTTGCACTTTGTAGGCTTTTTCTTCCAAATCCTTAAAAAAGGCATAAATGCCCCCGAAAGCACTGGTGCCTTTCCAAAGCATGCTCCGCTGCTCCTTGCTCAAATCCTGGTAAGGTTTATGTACAGGAAAATCAAACTTGTGCGCATTGGCCAGTACTTCGTCCAGCCACGAACCCAGTTTTTCGCCTTTCCAACAAGCAATGGCGCCTTCGTAAATGGACAGGGTTTTGTTGGGTACAACTTTGTCTTCATCAATCCCCATTACCATGCTGAATCCCTCACAACTGGGGCAAGCCCCAAAGGGATTGTTGAAATTAAAAAGCTGAGGGCTGGGCTCGATAAAGGTCAAGCCGTCCATTTCAAAGCGATTGTTGAAGCCTTGCATGGCTGCTGTACCCAGCACTTCTACCCAGCACTCACCTTCACTTTCGTAAAAGGCAGTTTGGACGGAATCGGCAATGCGCCGCATGTTGTCCTCTTCGTCGCTGACCGCAAAACGGTCAATGAGTATATATAAGGTGTCTACTGGAATGTCTTCAATTCTATTCTTGAGCAAGGGAACCTCGCTGCCCAAAAAATCCTGAATGTCCATCAGTTCACCTGCATTGCGAAGGCGGGTATAACCTTTTTGGAGCAAGAGTTTGAGTTCTTGTTCCAGCAGGCGGTCTTTGTATTTATAGGGCAGCGGTATGAACAATTGCACCCGGGTTGCTGCTGCAAACTTGTGGATGTAGTCGCTTACATCGGCAACTTCGTGCTTTTTGACTTGCTCGCCGGAGATTGGTGAATACGTTTTGCCCACCCGGGCGTACAGCAGGCGCAGGTAATCGTACACTTCGGTAAGGGTACCTACCGTTGAGCGGGCGTTGGTGGTGCTGACCTTTTGTTCGATGGCAATGGCCGGACAAATGCCTTTGATGTAATCCACCTCGGGCTTTTTCATGCGACCCAAAAATTGCCGGGCATAGGAAGACAGGCTTTCGACATAACGCCGTTGCCCTTCTGCGTACAAGGTATCCATCGTAATCGAGGACTTTCCTGATCCAGAAACACCCGTCACCACCACAAACTGGTTCTTGGGAATGGCCAGGTCGATGTTTTTCAGGTTGTTTCCGCGGGCACCTTTGATGTAAATCCAGTTGTCGGCGCTGGGGGCGGTAATTACCTCCTCAGGCGTAGCCTTCTTCTTCATAATGTAACGGCAGTTAGAATGCGCAAGATACAAAAAGTTGGGTTGATCAATAAATGGAATGCAAAAGGCGCACAAAAAGTTTTACACATTGATGGTTTTATTGCTGATATGTGTTAGGGGAAACCCTAGCAAACCGTTAATTTTTGGTTAATTTCAAAAAAAATCCCTTAAACTGTTTTTTCCTTAAAATATTGCGTTTATCTTTGGAACATCGAAAGATTTTCTTCCAAAACATTATTACTTCACTAAATTGCAGGCTATCGGCTGAAACTTCTACACTAAAAGTTTTTCTGGATTATCAATCCCATTGCTTTAAACTATTTAGTTATGCAAGTTACACAGCTAAACGATCAGCAGCTCATTGCCTGCTACTTGGAAGGAAACGAAAGAGCGTTCGAAGAATTGCTCAATCGCCATCAACAAAAAATTTATACCTCTATTTACTTATTCGTCAAGGAGCAAAGCCTCGCTGAAGACATCTTTCAAGAAGTTTTCATCAAGATCATTGATACCTTGCGCCGGGGTAAGTACAACCACGAAGGCAAATTCCTGCAGTGGGCCATGCGCATCTCTTACAACATGTGTGTGGATTACTTCCGTCGCACCAAGCGTCGTCCAAAAGTATCTCCTACCGATACTTTCGATATTTTCGATGTTCTCCAGACACCGGATTTCAACTCTGAACAAAACATCATCCGCAGCCAGACGCACGACAAAGTGCGCCACCTGGTCGATATGCTCCCACCGGAGCAACGCGAAGTGGTGATTTTGCGCCATTATGCCGATATGAGTTTTAAGGAAATCGCCAAGTTGACTCGGGTAAGCATCAACACTGCCTTGGGCCGCATGCGCTATGCTTTGATCAACATCCGTAAGATGGTGGAAGAGAAAGAAGTGATTCTGCAGTGATAATTGAAGAGTTAAGAAGTTGAGGGTCGACTACCATTGAAATCAGTGGTAGCCGACCCTTTGTATTTATTCTATCTGTTGGAGCAAGGCTGTCAATTTGCATCAATAGCTTATTTTTAATTTCAAAAATTTTTCTAACAAAGAAACGAACTAATTTTTCTCATGGCTGCTTTAAATAATAAACGCTGCTATGAACACAACATTCCTTCGCCTTTGTTTCATATGTATGTTGATTTGGCCAATGCTGGTACAGGCACAACTCACGCGTGGCACTATTTATTCCAGTGGTTATGGAAGCAACAGTAGCCCCGGTTTTAGTATCCCAGGTTTTGCTAATGGCCTAGCCGGGTTATCGATAGAAGCTGGCAGCGATAACGACTTACTGGGACTTGTCATTGCGCCAGAATTCGGCCTTTTTGTTTCAGATCGCTGGTTACTCGGGAGCAGGCTGACGATAGGCGCTGCCGCCCTCGCCGGTGAGACAGGCGTCGGCGGTTTTTCATTGTCACCTTTTGCACGGTATTATTTCAATCCGCAGGCACACAACAATCATTTCTTTGCCAATGCCCAATTCGATTTGAGCCTCTCACCTGGTACGGTGGGCGCCAATTTGGGCCTTGGTATGACTCACTTTTTAGCGCCAGGCCTGGGTTGGGATACTTATTTGGCCTTGCGGCGATCTGATTTTGAGATCGATAAAAACCTACGGGTAAGTTTGTCTAGCCGACTCAACATTTACCTCAATAAAGACCTCCGAACCAATCGCCGCGAAGCCTTGTCAGGCATCCAACGTGGAAGTGTAATGATTGGTGGTACCAATGCCGGCTTTGCATTTGGCATACAATCCGCTCGGGAAGGCACCTCTAATGTGTCGAACTTTGATTTAGCGCCTAATTTACTCTACTTTTTTACCGATCACCTGGCTGTAGGAACCCGTTTGAACCTGGCCACTAATGGGAATGACAACTTCAACTTTACCACTTTTGGAATAGCACCGCAAGTACGGTACTATTTTGCGAAGGCACAACATCAGCTATGGTTCATCGGTAGCGCCTATGAATTTGCTCGATCCACCGGGAAACTAGCCGAGCAAGACTTTGAAGTCAACAGTACCAGTTTAAGCTTTGGTGGAGGGCTGAACAGTTTTTTGACGCCCCATCTAGCGCTGGAATTGGCGCCCAATTTGAACTATAATTTTGAGCGCAATACTACCCGCGTTGGAATCGATTTAGGGATTCAGTTCTTTTTGCATCCGAAGTAAGGAAGGAGGGTTTTTATTCCGATTAATCCGAGTTGATAGAAGAAACAAAACTAACTCAACAATTACCTGGGTTGGCCTTGCGGGGTTTACCAACAGTTTCGGGCTTTGCGTTCGGGTGGGTTTTGGAGCGCCCAATTGTCAACCAACACCCACTCGAACAGTGTTACCCTCGAAACCACAACTCTGGGTGTTTCTCCAAATCCAGGCTTTTTTTCTTCTTTTTGTGAAGTTCGACAAAAAAGCCAAAGTTCAGGATCAGGGCCTTGCCCGCAGCGCCGATGGATCCCCTGGCGCGGATATCAAAACTGGGTGAAGGCAACCAGTACCCTCCGCCAACCGCCACCTGAAACAAACCTTTACCCGCGCCGCTTAGTAAATTTACCCGCGAGCTGATGTTGTTCAGCGCGTCGATGGCATCGCGATCCAAATTGGTCCCTTGTGATAAGAGGTAGTCCGAAAACCGAACGCCATCGTCATAGATGATGCTACCGAACAAGAAGGTGTTGTTGTCGAATTTGCGCCCCATTTCAATGCCCAGCGAGATCGCATTGGGGATTGGAATATTTTTGCCTTCTACGTTCACGTTTCCCCGCAATTTGAAGGTTTGGGCAAAATTTTGCGAAGTGGCAATCTGTGCCCGGACGTAATAGTTGTTTTCTTGTGGAAAATGCCAGCCAATAAAAACCTGTGGCGCAAGCGTGGTGGAGCGGATTTGCTTGGGAAAAACCTTGTTCAAATCGCCTCCAGCTAATTTCACGACTTGATCGACGCCTTGCAAACCCTGACTGCCATCGCGGCCAAAAGAAAAGGTTTGGTGTTGTGCACCAATGCCGAAGAATAATTGTGCGCTGCTTTTTGAAGAGAAAAGCAGTAAGAAACCTAAAACAAGTAAATAAAGTCTCATGGAAATAAGTTTTGTTCTCTCAATAGTATGCTAAGCGATACACCAATGAGGCATGCTGAGCCGGGCGAAGGGTCGTTCAACCTGAGCCTTTATGGTATGACGCAATTTTCGGACATAAGATACGAAGTTTCAAGGATATGACTCCTAAAGACGCAAAATTATACAGGATGTTTAACGACAAGGACATGTTTTTCGTTGGAGCGGGCTAGTTTTTAAAGATTAGAAATGAACAAATAAAAACACGACACTTCGACTTCGCTCAGTGACCGTCTTTTTATTTGTTCAACCAATTTTACAAAAAAATAAAAGGGTCGGTTACCTGTAATGGCAACCGACCCTTTTATTTTTCAACTACAACAGTTTCAACTCAAATCTTGTAGTTGGTCACAAATGCAGGCATTTTGGTAGACTTGCCACGGGTATGTGGCTTTGGTTCTTTGCGTTCCTCTGGAATATGGCCATACTTCATCAAACGGGCATAGTGTTTGGCAAAGTAAGTAATGATCACATCTGATCCCGCACGGCGCAAACACATCAGCGTTTCCTGTACTGCCTGATCCAAATCGAGCCAGCCCTTTTCAGCAGCAGCGATGATCATGGCACACTCACCGCTTACGTGATAGGCAGCAACTGGAGTTTCCGTATTGTTTTTCAACAAACTGATCACATCCAGGTAGTTCAATGCAGGCTTAACCATGATGAAATCGGCACCTTCTTCGATGTCCAAAGCGGCCTCAATCAGCGCCTCTCTTTGGTTGGCCGGATCCATTTGGTAGGTTTTTTTGTCTCCTCCACGAGGAGCAGAATCCAAAGCGTTGCGGAACGGGCCGTAGAACGCACTGGCATATTTGGCAGTATACGCCATAATGCCAGTATCGGTGTACCCCGCAGCATCCAATGCTTGGCGCATGTACCCTACTCTGCCATCCATCATATCGGATGGGCCGAGCAGGTCAAAGCCCGCTTCTGCTTGTGCCAGTGCCATTTTGGCAAGAATCGGAAGTGTTTCGTCATTCAGGATTTTGCCATCGCGTACCAAGCCATCGTGGCCATCGGTACTGTAAGGATCCATGGCAATGTCACTGATCAGGCAAGTTTCCGGGAATTGGCGTTTCACTTCAGCGGCGATCTTGAGATAGAAATTGTCCTCATGATAGCCGTAAGTAGCGAATTTGTCTTTGTACTGGTCTGGCACCACCGGAAACAAAATGAAGTTGGTGATGCCCAGATTCAGGGAATCCTCTACTTCCTTGAGCGTTTCGCGAATGCCAAGGCGGTAAGTGTTCGGTAAGGCTTTAACTGGTTCGCGTGAGTTTTCTTTGCTGACCAGAAAAAGGGGCTGCACGAGGTGATCTACGGAAAGCTGTGTTTCACGGATCATGCTTCTAATGGCAGCGGTTCTTCGATTACGTCTAGGTCTTTTTAGCATACGTGTCCTATTAAAAAAACAAAACAACTAATGGTTTTGGGAATTACGGTTTTCTGGTACCGGATCAACTCCGAACCCACCCCAAGGATGGCACCTGCCGATTCGTTTCAACCCCATCCAAACTCCCCGAATGCCCCACTTTTCGATGGCGTCAACCATATAAGCAGAACAACTTGGCGAGTAAGCACAGTGCGGTCTGAACAAAGGCCAGATAGCAACCTTGTAAAATCGAATAGGAAGAATAAGAACAAACTTTGTTAAGCGTTTCCAACTTTGGCTTAAACCCATGTTTTTACCAATTATATGCAATATACTACCAAATTCTGAAAAATGTCAACCATTCATCGAAAAATGACATTTTTTTGCCAAAAACTTTAGTTAAAAGGAAGCCTCTCCAACATCATTATCAAAGAGAGTCCCGCCGCTGCGCCAGAGACGAATAAGTTGTATTCTCTTTGTTTGATGCGTAAAATATTGAATGCCAGGAAGGAAATCAATAGAATGGCTGCAACGATGGTCAACTGACCAATTTCGACTCCGATGTTGAAGGCTAAAAGCTGCAATACAAAATCACTTTCATTTCCAGGCAAAGTCAAAGATCGGAAAAAGTTGGAGAAACCCAAGCCATGGATCAACCCAAATATTAGTGCAAACGCATAATTGACATTAATATTACGATTGAAGGTTCTGGATTGGATTTCTTTCCGGTCAAATGTGTGAAAAACCACATTATATATTGCCGTAAAAAAAATGGTGAGGGGAATCAAAAACTCAACTAACCTGGTGTTGACAGGTACCACATTCATGGCGGCCAGCCCCAGGGTCAAAGAGTGACCTATAGTAAAAGCTGAAACCAAAATGGCCACTTTGCGCCATTCCTGGATGCGGTATATGGCGCACAATACGACAATGAACAGGATGTGGTCGTAACCTGCAAAATCAGCGATATGGGAAAAGCCCAGTTCCAGGTAGGTTTGAAAAGTAGATTGCATAATGAGGTGGTGGTCTTTTTAAAATGTAAAAGTATGACCCGGTTTGGAATTGTAAGAAAAATGGAATCAAAATAATTACTCCTCTACCAACAAATTAAACTCATAGGCCACCCTTACCAGCCCTGCTGTGTTTTTCACATTCAGCTTCCGCAGCAAGCTTTTGCGGTGCGAAATCACCGTTGTGTCGCTGATGAACAATTGGGCGGCGATTTCGTCGGTATTGCATTCATCGATGATTAGGCGGAGGATTTCTTTTTCGCGGCGGGTAATTTTGGGGATGTATTGTGAACGGGAGGGCTTTTTGGACTGCATGCCATCCAGAAGGCTGTTGGTTACCGCTTTGCTGAAATATTTCTCACCTTGCTGAATGCTTTGAATGGCTGTGACCAATTCCTCTTTGCCTGCATTCTTGAGGACATACCCATCCGCTCCGGCTTTGACCATTTTGGTGATGAATCCGGCTTCGCTGTGCATGGTCAAGCTCAGGACTTTTTTGTCGGGAAAACGTTTTTTGATTTCCTGACATACCTCAAACCCATTCATGTCGGGCATGTTGATGTCCAACAAAACCAGGTCTATTTCCTCTTGATGCTTTTCAAGGGTTTCGAGCGCGGATTTTCCGTTGAGGGCCTCATGAACAATACTGATGCCTTCGGCTTTTTCAAGCAGCGCCTTGATGCCGTCCATCAACACCTGATGATCATCTACCAACAAAAGTCTGATGTTCTCAATTTTGTCCATCTCCACGGTTATTAGGTTTTAAGTATGACGCAAAAAATTACATCCCGATTTTTGAGAGGCTTTTGAATAGAAAGCTCACTTGAAATGAACCGTTCGACTTCCT
>NZ_JBBAKG010000133.1:0-11624 GCF_040403615.1 Haliscomenobacter sp.
AGAGCCAATCGACTCTGCCCGGAAGGGGAGCACATATTCGGTAAGTGAAAGCCCTCCCTTTTCTCAAAGAAAGGTAAAAATTTGCCTAACGTAAGCTGGTCTCCCCTTCAGGGGCTGGGGGTTGGTAAGTATAAGTAAAACAATGCATTGCAACAACAATTTTAATGGGTTTGCCCAGGGGTTGGGGCTTGCTAACAACCAGCACAACCTTGCCAGCAATGTACATTTGTGCCCGTATTGTAGATGTCTGGGGAAGTAAGTAGCCATTGAAGTTTTGCGTGCTAAAAAAAAAAAAAAACATGGAGGGGTTCCCATACGGCAACACCCCCCCACAACACTTTGAAACACTAGATCTTTATTCACTTGGGGTTTATTCTTAATGTGCAAATAGCATGCCAAACTCTGCCATGCGTTTTTTTGTACGTTTTAAGGCCGTTTCCACAATCAACCCAGGCTTTCTTCAGTTGATTTGTAATGAGGTACAAAAAATACTTATTGTGCTTACAGGCCATCTGTTTTTTCGTTACCTTGCTCCTTGTTTAATTACCTGATGCAAAAGCGGAAAAACACGCCAATTTTATTTAAACTTGTTGGATTAAAATAATCCAGAATATATCATAAAAACCCGAACCACATGTGTGGCATTAATGGACTATTCACCCCCCCTGGACACGCTCAGACTGCCCAAAGTGCTCGGACTGTTGCAGCGATGAACGAGGCCCTGGCCCACCGTGGCCCTGACGATGAGGGCACCTGGGGCGAAGGTCTGATCACTCTGGGGCATCGGCGCCTATCGATCATTGATTTATCCAGCGCAGGCCACCAGCCCATGATTTCTGCTGACAATCGTTACGTATTGACGTTCAATGGGGAGATATACAATTTTCTCGACCTTAGGGCTGAACTGAGCGATTACCCTTTCCAGTCTAATACCGATAGTGAAGTCATTCTGGCTGCATATGCGCGCTGGGGGGTAAGGTGTTTGAGCCGCCTGGTGGGCATGTTTGCCTTTGCCATTTGGGATCGGGAAGCGGAAACGCTTTTCATTGCCCGCGACCGACTGGGCATCAAACCAGTGTATTATTGCCAAAAAAACGGAATACTGGCTTTTTCTTCCGAAATGCGGGGCATTCTGGCCAGCGGGCTTTGTTCGCGGCAGTTGAACACCGATTCGCTGGTGGATTTCCTCCGCTACCAAACCGTACATGCGCCGCACACCATGCTGGAAGGCGTATATATGCTGCCTCCGGGATCATACATCTGGCAAACGGAAACGGGCATGAGCATCGAAGCTTATTGGCAATTGGTGCCGCATCACCTGCCCAGCCCAGGTGAAGGGGGCTGGCCTGAACGGGTACGCCAGGCTCTGGAAAAAGCAGTAGAGCGCCGCCTGGTGGCCGACGTGCCTTTTGGTGCTTTTCTATCCGGCGGCCTGGATTCGAGTGCGGTAGTGGCCATGATGGACAAAGCTTCGAGCCATGAGGTGCGCACGTTCAACATCAGTTTTCACGAAAAAGAATACGATGAGGGGCCTTTCGCCCGCCAAATGGCCCAATACTGTGGTTCGCGGCACGAAGAAATCAAGCTGCGGGCCGATGATTTTCTGGCGCTCCTGCCCGAGGCACTCCAGGCCATGGATCACCCCAGTGGCGATGGACCCAATACGTATGTGGTCTCCAAAGCTACCCACAAAGCGGGCATCACCATGGCGCTTTCGGGACTTGGCGGCGATGAGCTATTTGCAGGCTATTCGGTGTTCCAGCAATTGCACAGCCTGGAACAGCGCCGTTGGCTCAATCTGGCTCCAGCGGGCTTGCGCCGTTGGGGTGCCAATCGCTACCAATCGATGCGGCCCAACATTGCGGGGCAAAAAACTGCCGAGGTGCTGCGCCTTCCCCAGATCAATGCCTTGTCGGCCTATCCCTTGTACCGTCAGGTCTTGCTGGATGAGCAAATTCGGGCCTTGAGCACCCTGAAAGAATTGCCCGGCAATCGGGTAGAAGCTTTGGTGCTCCGCCTGATGCAAACCGCAGCATTTCAAAAACTGCCCCTGATCAGTCAAATCTCGGTATTGGAAATCCAGACCTACCTCCAAAATGTACTGCTCCGCGATACCGACCAAATGAGTATGGCCCATGCACTGGAGGTACGCGTGCCGTTTATGGATCACGACCTGGTTGAATTGGTACTGGGCATTCCCGACGAATACAAGCTGGGGCAACCCAGCAAGCGCCTCCTCGTAGAAGCCATGGGCAACCTGGTGCCCACGAGCATCACCCAGCGCACCAAAATGGGCTTTACACTGCCTTTTGCCAAATGGATGCGCAACGAATTGAAATCATATACCCAGGATCGGATCATGTACCTCGCCAATTACCCTTTCTTTCAGGAGCGAGCACTCCAACAGCTTTGGACAGGATTTTTGGCCAACGATGGCAGTGTATCCTGGTCGCGGGTTTGGATCCTGGCGGTGCTGGGGCAATGGCTGCAGCAGAACCAGATCCGTTAAACTTCGTAAATCTGTTGTTTGAATCAATAAATGCGTTTCTCGACGAAAAATATTCCTGGCTACTTGCGGTTATTGTAAAAAAGGATATATATTTAAGGGCAAATCTTTTGTCAAATAAACTATAGTTTGCAATTTCTTGTTTGTAAACTTTGGTAAAAGCCATTAATAAAACGGTGGATGCAGTCTTTGTGACCCCATAACGATCATACTCACTTTACGATCCCTCACCCCAATGGGAGTGCAAGGGGATGAGTATGTACAAAGTTCCTTTCACACATGCACTGTAAGATGAATTATCCTGATGTACTTTTAATTTTTCGCAAATCACACCCCAACGGAAATTTCAGCATCGAAGCATCATTTGCCGCTATGCTGGCCGAATTTTCCAGGGTAAGTGGTTATACTCCCGCCATTTTGGAGGCGCCTCACCGCAGCAAGGGCTTGTGGCCCCGTATTCAAACGGCTTTGGACGTGCGGCAGCACCGCCGCCACATCAACCACATTACCGGGGATGTACATTTTGTCACCCTGGCTTTGCCCAAAAAAGGCACCATCCTCACGGTTCACGATTGTGGGTTTATGAACCATCCCAAACCATTGATGCGTTGGTTATTGTGGTTTTTTTGGCTCAAATTGCCGATGTACCGTTCCGCGGTAGTTACGGCTGTATCGGAGGCCACCAAACAGGATTTGATCCGTTATACCGGGTGTTCACCCGCTAAGATCCGGGTGATTCCCACGGTGATCAAAACCCATTTTAAGGTAGATCCCCGGCCATTTTCGACAGTCGGTGTACGCATCCTGCACATCGGAACGGCACCCAACAAAAACCTGCTGCGCCACATCGAAGCCCTGGAAGGCATCAATTGTATGCTGCACATCATTGGCAAACTTTCGGAAGAAGTGCTTGCAAAACTGGCCAAACACCGCATCTCTTACATCAACGAGTGGAACTTGAGCGATGACGAAGTGCAAGCGGCTTACCACGAATGCGATATGCTGCTTTTTGCATCTACCCTGGAGGGTTTTGGCATGCCTATTCTGGAGGCACAAACCGTAGGCCGTCCGGTGGTAACCTCCAACATCTCGTCAATGCCCGAGGTAGCCGGTAATGCAGCCTGTCTGGTAGATCCCTACTCAGTGGAGTCGATTCGGGCAGGGGTACTGCGGGTGATCGAGGATGCCGAGTACCGGACAAACCTGATCAGCGCAGGCTTCGAAAATACCCAACGGTTTAAAGCCGAAACGGTGGCCAGGGCTTACGCTGAATTGTACGCAGAGTTGACCGACCATGCCTGGGCGATGGCTCCGCAGTTGGCGAAAAACGCCTGACCATGATGATATGTTTTTATTGCTGATAGTATTTTTGCTGCTATTGAGCGGAATGATCTGGCGAGGGCTGCACTACAGCCGCCAACGCCTGGTGTTGTTTGAATTGTATTGCAGCATTGCCATTTTGGTATTGGGGGTAGCCCCCGCAGGCCAGTATTGCTTGGAGCAACTGATTCCGGCTGCACTGGTCTTGAACCCCATGCCCATTTCGGCGGGACATTATTTTGGGTATGCCCTGCCTTTGCTTGCCGTCATCTGCCTGGCAGCCCTGGGTTGGCGGCATTCGCAATCAACAACTGATGCAAGCCTCTTGGAGCAGGTAGTGGCTCAACTCAAAGCACAACCTTATTTGCCTTTTTTACTGCTTGGACTGGGTATCCTGGCACAACTCACCATGCCCTGGTTGCCGCCAGCATTGCGCCAGGTCGGGCATTTTGGGAGCATGCTGTTCTATGTTGGGTCGGTACACCTGTTGTTTTGGCCGGGATCATGGGGCATCAAAGCGGGGGTTTTTGTAGGACTGGCCGCTTACCTGGTTTACCTTACCCTGAGCAGCACTTTTTTTGGCGACCTGCTTTTCTGGCCATTGTGGCTGGTTTTGTACGGCCAATTGTACTACCGCTGGTCGCTGCGCACGCTCTTGTTAGCCGCAATGGTAGCCCTGGTGCCAGTGTTGTTTTTATTGTCTTTCAAATACACCTATCGGGCCCAAGTATGGGATGGCAAAAAACATTCCTTTGTACACAAACTGGATGCTTTCCAAAAAGCCGCCCAATCCCAAACGCAAGAAACATTGCTATCGCCAAGTTGGCAAAAAGTCCTGATTCGCCTCAACCAGGGAGACCACCTGGCTCAGGTATACGCCTGGGTGCCGCGGCATGAGCCATATGCACGCGGAGAAACCCTGCTGGCCGCAATAGCTGCTTCAGCCGTTCCCCGTTTGTTTTGGCCAGACAAGCCAGGTGCGGGAGGGGAGGCAATCTGGTACCGCTTTACGGGCAACAAGCTCCTGGTTTCGTCGATGAACATTGGCATTGGAGGCGAAGCTTACGCCAACTTTGGCCCCTGGCTGGCTTTGCTGGTGGTATTCGGCTACGTGAGCGGCCTGCGCTGGATCTACTTGGGCATGCGGCAGTTGGCACTACAATGGTATCCTGCCCTCTGGCTTTGGATGCCGTTGATTTTTGCCGGACTGATCGATCAGGAAAACGATTTTATTACCCAACTCAACTACGGAGTAAAAGGAATTGCTTTCACCTTGGCAATGTGTTGGACATTGCATAAATTGTGCAGATATTTATGGCAAAGTAGTGGGCAAAAATAAGTGTTTCATTTTTTCGGAGTAAAACATGAGTCATCCCGAATTTTTGAAAAGCCAAAATCGGGCGAAAATCTAATCGCGGAGCGATTGAATTTTGAATAGCCCCGGTCGTCCGGGGAAATAGTAAGGTCAAATTGCTTGCAACCACGGCAGTGGTTGAACTCAATTGAGCAAAAAATTCAACCGCATCCGCGGTTGCAAAACCTTTTGCTACCGAAATGACCCCGGACGACCGGGGCTATTCAATATTCAACCGCTTTCGCGGTTCGTTCTCCCAAAATTCGGGATGACTCATGTTTGACAAAATGAAACACTTATTTTTTATCGCCCGAAAGAACACGTAATACTTAATCCACTTACCCAAACGAAAGATGTACACACTCGGACTAAACGCTTACCACGGCGATTCTTCAGCCTGCATTTACCACTTCAACGAATTGATTGTTGCAACGGAAGAAGAGCGCATTCGCCGCATCAAGCATTGGGCAGGATTGCCCACTGAGGCCGTAAAATTCTGTCTGGACGAAGCGGGAATTACCCTGGCGGATATCGATGTGATTGCCATCTCACGCGATCCCAGAGCCAAACTGCTGGCCAAAGCCTGGTATGCCCTGCGCAAAGGCGTAAAATGGAGCAGCATCCTGGATCGAGCTAAAAATTCGCTCAATGTTGGCGCATTCAAAGCAGATTTGGCTCAGGCTTTTGGGTATGCCGAATCTGACCTGAAAGCCCGGATTGTGTACGCCGAGCACCACCGCAGCCACATGGCATCGGCTTATTTTGTGGCCCCATTTGAAGAATCCGCCATTTTGAGCATCGATGGCATGGGCGATTTTTCTTCTACCATGCGGGGCCGTTCGCGCAACGGCAAAATTGAAATCATCGACAGCGTTTCATACCCCCATTCATTGGGCATTTTTTATACCGCCTTTACCCAATTGTTGGGTTTTCCACATTATGGAGATGAGTACAAGGTAATGGGATTGGCTCCTTATGGCCAACCAACCGAACTGGACAAAGTAGCCGAAGTGATCATCCTCAAACCCAATGGCCTGTTTGAACTCAATCCGCGCTTTTTCCGCCATTTCAAAGAAGGAGTCAACATGGATTGGCAAGGTGGCTCGCCACATGTAGATGTGTTGTACACTCCCGCCATGGCGGAATTGTTTGGTGCGCCTCGGGGAAAAGACGAGCCAATGAGTGATTATCACCGCAACCTGGCTACTTCCGTACAGCGCATGGCCGAAAAGGTGATTTTTCATTTGGCCGAAGGTTTGTACCAAAAAACGGGTTTGAAAAACCTGTGCCTGGCAGGCGGGGTAGCCCAAAATTCGGTGGCCAATGGCAAACTCATCGCCAATACCTCTTTTGAAAAATTATTTGTTCCGCCAGCTGGCCATGATGCGGGTACTTCAATCGGAGCAGCATTGTACGCTCTGCACCAGGTAGGGGATCAGCCCAGGGCGCCTTTTCGGCATCAGGCTTATACCGGTATCCGGTTTAGCAATGAGGAAGTGGAGGCCTACCTGCAATCCAGAGGCATTGAATACCAGCGGTACAGCGATGATGAATTGTTTGCGGTAGTGGTAGATGCGCTGATGCAAGGAGGCGTGATTGGTTGGTTTCAGGGGCGCGCCGAGTTTGGCCCGCGTGCGTTGGGCAACCGCTCGATCATCGTAGATCCCAGCAGACTTGATGCCAAAGACCTGCTCAATTCCAAGATCAAACGCCGGGAAAGTTTCCGTCCTTTTGCCCCTTCCATTTTGAAAGAGGCGGTGGCCGACTATTTTGAGCAAACAGATGATGTGCCTTTTATGGAAAAAGTTTTTTTAATTCGCCCCGAAAAACGCGCCGAAATTCCAGCGGTAACCCATGTGGATGGTACTGGCCGACTACAAACAGTAGATGCGCAAGACAATCCGCGCTACCACCGACTCATCAAGGAGTTTGGAGAAAAATCTGGCGTTCCGATTTTATTGAATACGTCATTTAATGAAAACGAACCTATTGTGAATACTCCCGAACATGCCCTGGAATGCTTCTTGCGTACGCAGATGGATATGCTCGTTATTGAGAATATTGTTATACGCCGAAAAAACGAATAGACCTAAAAAATATTTAAAATCAAACGTAAAAACCCTGCATTAATAAAACCAAGAAAATTAACTTTGTTATTACATAATCTTTAGGAGACCCGTGCGTTATTTCCTTGTCTAGCCGAAAATCAGTCTAAATTCCCAAATTTTAAGGGGTTTTTCCGCCCCTTTTTGATCCCAAGAACAAAAACCGAAGAATGAAAGTATCGATTGTTACTCCTGCGTTCAACAGCGCAAAGACGATTCGTCATACTATTGAAAGTGTGGCCCGGCAAACTTACCTTAACGTTGAATTCATTATTGTAGATGGCGGCTCAAGTGATGGAACGCCTGCGATTGTAGATCAATACGCAGACGTAGTTGATTTGTTCATTTCCGAACCCGATCGGGGTGTGTACGATGCCATGAATAAGGGTATCCGGAAGGCTACTGGCGATGTGATTGCCATTCTCAATTCTGATGATTTTTACACCCATTCACAAGTATTGGAGCAAATTGTAGATTGCTTCCGTCAATCGGGCGCAGATTCTGTTTATGGCGATTTGCAATACGTGGATCCTGAAAAGCCGCACCACGTCATTCGCCATTGGGAGTCCGGTGATTACGTCCAGCGCAGCTTTTTGGCGGGTTGGATGCCTCCACATCCTGCTTTTTTTGTCAAAAGAGCAGTGTACCAACGCTACGGCTTGTTCAATTTATCGCTGAAAAGTTCGGCAGATTATGAGTTGATGCTGCGTTTTTTGTACAAACATCAGGTGAGTACGTCTTATCTCCCGGATGTATTGGTGCGCATGCGCACCGGGGGACTTAGCAATGCCAGTTGGGGCAACCGCCTGCGTGCAAACCGGGAAGACAAGCTGGCCTGGCAAATTAATGGGTTAAAACCTTATTTTTATACAACAATATTAAAACCTTTGCGTAAATTGCGTCAGTTCTATTATCGACCGCATCAGCGTTTTACAGTTTCTACCAATAAGCTTCCAAAAACTTACGTGCTCGATCAGCCAATTAGTGCCTCCGTACACAAATAAACAAGTGTACCTGCTAGGATTGGACAGCATACAGCATTTGTTTTTGCAGCCAAATACAAACAAGTATTTGTTTTCATTCTCGTATATTCTATTTTCAGTCATATCACTTAAATTCGGGTAGAATCAAGCTTCGGCTTGATGCTGCGCATCCGTTATTTCCTAAGTAACGGCTAAATAACAATTTCATCTTTTGGGCTGCCAAAATTGCTGAACTTGTTTTTTAACCGTTGCTAAATAGCCATATTGATAAATCATACCACTAATTAATTGTCCGATAATTATTGCACTGTAAACAAATATTCTCATGAAAGTTTCAATTGTTACACCCTCGTTTAATAGTGCGCACACGATTCAGCATACCATTGATAGTGTAGCGCACCAAAGTTATCCCCACATCGAATACATTGTCATCGACGGAGGATCAACCGATGGTACCGTAGATATTTTGCGCGCCTACGACCACTTAATCAGTTATTGGATTTCAGCGCCAGACAAGGGCATCTACGACGCCATGAACAAAGGCATTAGCAAAGCTACCGGAGACATTATTGCCATCATCAATTCAGACGATTTTTATGTACACGCTGAAGTGATCAAACGGGTTGTTCAACAGTTCAAACGCACCAAAGTGGATTCCGTTTACGGGGATCTGCAATACGTCGCGCCAGAAGATACGAGTCGCGTCATCCGGCATTGGGCCTCAGGAAAATTCAAACGGGAAAACTTCTTGTACGGATGGATGCCTCCTCACCCGGCTTTTTTTGTCAAAAGAAAAGTGTACGAATCTTTCGGCCTTTTTGATACCCGCCTGAAAACTTCCGCAGATTACGAATTGATGTTGCGTTTCTTGTACAAGAACAACATTTCCAGCCATTATCTTGATGAGTTATTGGTACGCATGCGTGCAGGTGGAGCAAGCAATCAATCCTGGTACAACCGGATAAAAGCCAATCTGGAAGACCGTCGTGCCTGGGAAATAAATAATTTGCAGCCTTATTTTTTTACCGCATTGCTGAAACCCGCACGTAAAATCAACCAATATTTTGCTCGGTATAAAGTAGAAGTGGAGCCTTGGCAAACCAAACGATTGGAAAAAGCGTAAAAATTGCACTGGAATCCACTAGGAAAAATACTATTTTTGCATTGCTTTTATTCTGAGACTGCTAATGAATGGCTTACGCTTGTTTGTTAGCAGTCTTGTTGTTTTAGCTCAATTTTATCACTGAATTGAAAAAACAATATCCCAAATGAAAAAACGTGCATTGCTGACAGGTGTAACCGGGCAAGATGGGGCCTATTTATCCGAAATCCTCCTCGCCAAAGGGTATGAGGTGCATGGCATCAAACGGCGTTCTTCCTTATTCAATACCGCCCGGATTGATCATTTGTATCAGGATCCACATGAAGAAGATCAACGGTTTGTGTTGCATTATGGCGACTTGACGGACAGTACCAGCATCATTCGGTTGTTGCAGGAAATACAGCCAGATGAGATCTACAACCTCGGTGCTCAGTCACACGTACAGGTCAGTTTTGAAGCCCCCGAATACACCGCCAACTCCGACGCCATGGGGCCATTGCGGATTCTGGAAGCCATCCGTTTGTTGGGGCTCAAGGACAAAACCCGTTTTTACCAGGCCTCAACTTCGGAATTGTACGGTAAAGTACAGGCCATACCCCAAACCGAAACCACGCCATTTTACCCGCGCTCACCCTATGCCGTGGCCAAGCTATACGGTTACTGGATCACGGTAAACTACCGCGAGTCATACGGTATTTATGCCTGCAACGGCATCCTTTTCAACCACGAATCACCCCTGCGCGGCGAAACCTTCGTAACCCGCAAAATTACCCGCGCGGTAGCAAAAATAGGTTTGGGCTTGCAGGACAAACTCTGGCTGGGCAACCTGAACTCGCTGCGCGACTGGGGCCATGCCAAAGATTACTGCGAAGCGATGTGGCTGATGTTGCAGCAGCCTACTCCCGATGATTACGTTGTAGCTACTGGCGTAACCACCAGCGTACGGGACTTTGTGCGGCTGGCTTTCGCTGAAATCGGCGTTGAACTCGAATTTAAAGGAGAAGGCGTTGCCGAAACCGCAGTAGTGGTGGCCTGCAACAACCCGCAATTCCTGGTGCCAATTGGCAATGAAGTGGTAGCGATAGATCCACGTTATTTCCGCCCTGCTGAAGTAGATTTGTTGGTGGGCGATCCGCAAAAAGCCAAAGAAAAACTGGGCTGGACACCTACCTACGACCTCGCTGCGCTGGTGCAGGAGATGGTGCAAGCCGATTTGCTGCTGTTTCAGCGCGATGCCGTGTTGCTCAACAGCGGATTTGAAGTAAAACGTGAATTTGAGTAATTGCCATGGAAACCAACGCTAAAATTTTTGTTGCTGGCCATCGCGGGATGGTGGGGTCAGCCATCATACGCAAACTCAACCAGGAAGGCTACCGCAATTTGTTGTTGCGTACCTCCCGCGAACTGGATTTGCGCAATACCCAGGAAGTAGAGCTGTTTTTTCAGCGCGAACAACCCGAGTATGTATTTCTGGCTGCCGCCAAAGTAGGCGGCATCATGGCCAACAATACTTACCGCGCCGAGTTTTTGTACGAAAACCTGATGATTCAGAACAACGTGATTCACAGTGCCTGGAAAAACGGGGTAAAAAAGCTTCAGTTTCTGGGGTCTTCGTGCATTTATCCCAAAATGGCGCCTCAGCCCCTCAAGGAAGAATACCTCCTTACGGGAGTCCTGGAACCAACCAACGAACCTTACGCCATTGCAAAAATTGCCGGCATCAAAATGTGTGATGCCTACCGCGATCAATATGGGTGCAACTTCATTTCGGTGATGCCCACCAATTTGTACGGTCCGAACGACAATTATAACCTCGAAAAATCCCACGTTTTGCCCGCGCTGATCCGCAAGTTTCACGAGGCCAAACGCGATGGGTTGCCCGAGGTAAAACTCTGGGGTTCGGGCACTCCCCTGCGCGAATTCCTGCACGTAGATGACCTGGCCGACGCTTGCTATTATTTGATGCAAACTTACAATGAGCCTGGCCTTGTCAACGTTGGGGTAGGCGCCGATCTGAGCATCAAGGAGCTGGCCTTGCTGGTGCGCAGCGTTGTGGGATATTCTGGAGAAATTGTACACGATTTGACAAAACCGGATGGTACACCCCGCAAGCTCATGGACGTGAGCAAATTGCATGCTACGGGATGGAAAGCAAGAATAGGTCTGGAAGAGGGAATCCGGAAAGTATATGCTGCGTTGGAAACAGAAAAATGGTATTGATGCAGAATTCATCATCCATCATCCATCAATCTTA
>NZ_JBBAKG010000133.1:11724-13758 GCF_040403615.1 Haliscomenobacter sp.
GGAAGTCAATTTTTCTGCGTTACTTTGCCAAAGATCTCGTAGATTGAACCAAAATTTTTAGCTGTGGGGAGTTTACAATTAAAAGTCCAGTTGGAGGCCATTAAACCGGAAATCTGGCGTACTTTTCAGATAGATCAAACCGAAACTTGTTTTGATCTGCATGAAATCCTTCAAATCGTAATGGGTTGGGAGAATGCTCATTTGTTTGAGTTTCAAGTTAAAGAGCGCAAAATAGGATTGTTGCCTGACGATGAAGAAATGTGGGAAACCGATGCTAGCCTGGAAGACAGTGAATCGATCATGATGATTGACCTGAACTTTCAAGAAGGCGATACCTTCCGGTACGTTTACGATTTTGGCGACCATTGGGGGCATTTGCTGACCGTGGAAAAAATCCTGCCGGATGTTGAAACCGAGTGTCCCATCTGTCTGGGTGGAATCCGCAATTGTCCACCCGAAGATTGTGGTGGCGCTTCCGGGTATGTCGATTTTTTGGCAGCACTGAATGACCCCAAGCATCCACAGCACGAGGAAATCATCGATTGGATTGAAGAGTTTGATGCCGAAGAATTCGACGCAGGCGAAACCAACGAAATTCTCCAGGAGTTCAACGACTGGCGCCAAGACCTCTTCCTCGAGGAGGAGGAGTAATCCAAGATTATACTTTTGTTCACATATGATGCCGATGAATAATGCTATTTTCATCGGCTTTTTTATTTTTTTTGAAAAAAAAGCCGATTGGACTTGCGCAAACTAAAATGAGGCCATATATTTGCACACGCTTTTGAGCAAATGTGTTCATTGAAGCAAATAAGGGTGATTAGCTCAGCTGGTTTAGAGCATCTGCTTTACACGCAGAGGGTCGGCGGTTCGAACCCGTCATTACCCACCCAGATTCACAAAAGCCTTTCGGTCATCCGAAGGGCTTTTTTTATTTTTATCATTACAATAACCAAGCTTTTACTATATTTGTGAGATTTTTATTTTTTATTATCCTTCCTTTGACCCAAAAAATATGACCTTTTATCAGTTCTTTCGTCACAAAAAAAAGAAATGGTGATGGATTTAGGAAAAATCGTAGTCTCTATAGAGGACAAAACAGTTCATCTGGAAGTAAGCACAGAACAAGCAAAGCGATGCATTTTGATCGTCCAGAACAAAGTAGGACGCCCATGTTATGAAAAGCAATACAATCTGGAAGCAGGTACCCATACCCTGCAATTCCCCATCGATTCATTGAAAGCTGGTAATTATTTTGTTTGGCTACACTTCGACAACAAGACCAAAATGACTGCTTTTGAAGTAGCTAAAGAAGAAACTCCTGTCGATGAAGAAAAAAAACCTGGGAATTTTTCCTTTAATTTCTTTTCCTGGTAGCTTGCTTACCACTCCAGAGCAAACGCATTGATATTTTAATACCGTTGCTCTGGATTACCACTCCAACTGCATGCGGTATTCAAGGATCCGGTTGGCAGGATCAAACTCCCCCAATTCCTGCAAACCCAAGCCCTCGATAGCCGCACTGATTTTTTGACTTGAATCGCTTAACTCAGGTGCAAAATAACTCCCTGCCTCCAAAAATACCCTCAACGGCGCCAATCCAATCAATTCAGAACCCGTTACTTTTACCCCCAACCTGAGTGCTTCCTCCTGGCATGCTGCAAATGCGAGATGCACCGGGGTCAGATCCAAGTCGGTAATGTTCATTGATACCTGAGCCTTGCCGTATGCTGGCAGGTACCAGCCAATGGCTTTTACTCCCGGGCAGCGCCCGGGGATACGCTGCACTTGTGCCTGATGGTCTTTGATTTTGTAGCCACTTTCCCGCACGCGCTCGGCAATGCGCCTGGCAATTGCTACATTCCGGGTATCCAAGTTGACATTGTAAGCGATCAGGAATTTTCGCGCACCGATCACCGTTGCTCCCGCCGGGAATGGGCCACGGTTGGGGCCAAAATCGGGCTGCCATTCAGGCAATGCTATTTTTGTAGCCAATCCTTCGTATTCTCCACGTCGGATGTGTGCCAGGTTGCG
>NZ_JBBAKG010000134.1:0-2246 GCF_040403615.1 Haliscomenobacter sp.
AGCTCGGTTGGATTTGGCCAAAGAACAGGTCAAAAAACACGATCTGGACATTTTTTGGTTCTTTTATCGGAAAGCACAAGCGACGGGCAAAGGGGAAGAATTGTTGCAACTCTATCGCAATTTTCTGGAAATGGACCGCACTTTTACCGAGAAAAAACAGCTTTATGCTGACCTCATGAATGCTGTAAATTTCATCCGCGAAGAGACCCCATATGATGAAATCGAGAATGGTTTGGATGAGTTAAAACCCATTGAAATGAAGTTCCAATATACCCTGGAAGAGATTTTAGAGTCGGCCACTTATCAGCCTTTTCTGGAAGATTCAGCCAAGGAAATTATTCAGAAATACCTTTCTCAACATTGGGTCTATTTCACCAAACCAGTTTACGATGATCAGGCTTTGGTGGTATTGTTTGATGCAGTTCATGCCTTTTATCAAATCGTTGACGATTCGTATTTCAAGGCCAAAAAAGCATTGTTGAGTTTCCAGATGGATTTGGTGAAATAAAAATCTTCGATTTTTTTATTTTTTTTCACCACCTGAGGCACTTCAGACACTAAAGATAGACATTGACTCAGGTGACTCTGAGGTTTCTTAGGTGGTGAAAAAAATATTAAGCAGCGAAGCTGCCTGCCTAAGTCTACTCCAGGTCACTTTCAAAACTATAGCTTCCTGAGCCGAGTTCGACTACCGCATACCCGTTTTCATATTTTTTCACCGGATACAACTTGCCGCTTTCGCGCAAGGGCAGGTCTTCTCCGCACAGGATCCACACTTCGGCCTGCACATTGGCGGGTATGGATACTTTAAGCTCGAAAGCATAGATTGACCGCTTCCATTCGCAGCCAATCGTACCACTTACCGATGCATAACTTCCCTTCGCCCAGGTCAAATCACCTGCGGGCTGAGGTTTGATCGTGACTTTGCGGAAACCGGGCGCAGCCGCGTTGATGCCCAGTAAAGAGCGATAAAACCATTCGTCGATAGAGCCAAACATCGGGTGATTTAAAGAATACACTTGAGGGGAATACGCCCAGGTTTCCCAAAGTGTGGTTGCCCCTTGTGCCAGCATGTATCCCCAGCCGGGATAATCGCGCTGATCGGCCAATTGGTAGGCCAGGTCATTGTTGTCTTCCTGGCGCAATACATCAAAAAGAAATTTGGTAGAAAAAATTCCGGTAGAGACGTGGTGTTTGTGGCGCTTGATCTCATCCAACAAACTTTGCTTAGAGGCTGCTTTGTCAGGAGACAAATCATACCACAACGCAAACAACTGTGCAGATTGGGTACCATTGTCAAATCGGCCAGTTTCGTTAACGTGATAACGCTCCAGGATGGCACGTTTGATGTTTTGAGCCAGTTTGTTGTATTTTTCCGCAGCAGCAGTTTTATCCAAAATGCCTGAAAATTCGGCCATCAGCAGCGCATGGTGGTAATAAAAACAAGCTGCGCTAAAAGCCTCAGGCTTGGTATCGATGGCCTCGTGGTCGCTAATGTCCCAAAAGAACAGGTTGTTGATGGCCTTGGATTGCAAAAAGGCCATTTGACGTTCAAATGCTGGATAGTTTTGTTCAATGATGCGTTTGTCTCCATAAAACTCGTACAATTTCTTTTGCAGGTATGGAAAACCCAATTGCCAACCCAATGGCCCGGACTGGTCACCATATCCTCGATCCGCAATGCCTGTAAAAGGAGCGAGTTCGGTGATTCCACCTTCAGGGCGCTGCTCATTGGCAAAGTCGCGGATTGTTTTGCCATAAAACTGAGCCATGTTGTAGTTGTACAAAAACGCTTCAGAACTGACCACCATATCTGCTCCATAACCCATTTTTTCCCGCGCCGGACAATCCGATTGCACGCTAAACACATTGCTCAAAAAAGTCCATAGAATGACTTGGTGAAGTTGATTAAACATGGAATTGGAACACTCAAAACTGCCATTCTGGGGCAAATCGGAATTCATGCGGAGTCCTTCAAAGTTCTCAGGCTTCGGGATGCCAGGCCAGCCGACTACTTCAATGTACCGAAATCCATGAAAAGTGAAGCGGGGTGACCAGGTCTCCACTCCCCCACCCTTGAGGATGTATTCGTCTTTTTGCCAGGCCGTTTTGGGCGCGCCAGGGCCGCCGTTCGCGCGCCAAGCTTCCTTGATTTGACCAGCTACCGAAGACCACCAGTTCAATTGGCCGTTTTTCAGGGTATCTTCTCCAAAACGCATGGTGATCTTGGCACCTGCAGCCCCTTG
>NZ_JBBAKG010000134.1:2346-13553 GCF_040403615.1 Haliscomenobacter sp.
TTTTCAGGGTATCTTCTCCAAAACGCATGGTGATCTTGGCACCTGCAGCCCCTTGCACCCGAATCCGAGCAACACCCGCAAAGTTTTGCCCCATGTCCACCAGAAAAGTATCCTTGCCCAAGGCTTTGATCCCAATTGGTTTGATCACTTTGGTCACCCGAATGGGCGCTTGAATTTGTGCTGTCAATGCCCCACTTGGGCCAGCGGTGGTACTGGCATTTTTCCAGGTTTTGGGATCATCAAAAGGTTTTTCGAGGCGGGCATCGTAGTGTTCACCCAGGTACACGTTGTTGCGCAGAATGGGGCCAGGAGCAGTTTCCCACGTGTTGTTGCTGGCAATGATTTCTTTGCTGCCATCGGTGTAGGTTAAGTGGATTTCGGCTTTCAGACAAGGGCGGCCAGTTTCCTGGTGATCACGCAAATTGAACCGACTGAACAAACGCAGTGGCAAAGGATTCCACCAACCATTGCCCAACATCACGCCAAGGGTGTTGTTGCCTTTAAGAACTTGAGCCGTAATGTCATGCACTACATACAAAGCTTGTTTCCGGTAGGTAGTAAAACCTGGATCCAGGACGTTATCGCTGATTTTCTGACCATTCAGGTAGGCTTCACTGTACCCCAAGCCGCTCAGGTACAAGCGAGCGCTGGCGATTTTTTTGGTGGCAGCAAATGATTTCCGAAACAAGGGCATCGGATCATCGCCATAAAATTGTTCGTCTTTTTCAGGCAGACTACTTCCATCATTGATCCATTGTGCCCGCCAATCTGAGGCTTGCAGCATGGCGGTTTCAAACCACGCGGTCTTGCTCCATTCAGAGGCTTCTCCGTCCTGATTATACACCCTCACTTTCCAGAAACACCGAGAGAACGATTGCAAAGGTGCCCCTTCGTATTCGATTTGGATGTTTTGATTGGAGTTGATTTTTCCCGTCGACCAGGTAGTGCCTTGTCCTTGTTCCAGAGCTTTGGAGTCGGTACTGAGCAAGATTTCGTAAGCAGATTGACTTTGGTTGCGGGCCGTACTTTGAAAAGTCCAGGCGAGGCGGGGCTTGGCAATGTCGATACCCAGTGGGTTTTCAAGGTATTCGCAGGTCAATTGAGCAACCTGAAGTGGGGAGGCCGCATTCAACGCCAAAGAACAGGTGCACAAAAAAAGCAGGAAAAAGGTATTTTTAAACATAACCATGATTGTGGTTTGGTAACATTTATTGATTCACATTACTCTGGCAGCTTCGCTGTTGTAATTTTTTCACCACCTTAGAAACCTAAGACAACTGGGATGCACTTTAGAATCCAAACAGTATGGCCTAAGATGACTCTTAGGTCTCTGAAGTGTCTAAGGTGGTGAAAAACATAGCAGCGAAGCTGCCAGTGTTGTGAGCTAATCAGGAAACAAAACGAATATCCCGCTTTTCCCAGAATTCTGGTTGGAGTACAGAAAATATTTTCAAGTCTTGTATCTTTAACAGCAACATACCCACATTAAATGAGCAATTCAGCAAACACCACGCTTATTCCGGCAGAACTAATGCAGGACGTTTTTGAAAAGATTCTTTTGGAAAATGGCATGCCCCATGACCGTTCACTCAGTTGCGCAGAAATTTTCACCCAAAACAGCATCGACGGTGTGTACACCCATGGAGTCAATCGTTTTCCCCGCTTTGTGCAATACCTGCGCGATGGATACATAGTAGCCGATGCAGAACCAACGCTGGCGCACAAATTTGGTGGCATCGAACAATGGGACGGCAACCTGGCCCCCGGCCCGATCAATGCGCTTTTTGCCACCGATCGTGCCCTCGAACTGGCCCATGCACATGGCATTGCTTGCGTGAGTTTGGCCAACACCAATCACTGGATGCGCGGTGGTACTTATGGCTGGAAGGCTGCCAAAGCGGGGTTCATATTTATCGGCTGGACAAATACCATTGCCAATATGCCTGCCTGGGGTGCATTGGATGCCAAATTGGGCAACAATCCTTTTGTTATGGCCATTCCCTACGGAGATGAAGCCATTGTGCTCGACATGGCGATGTCGCAATATTCTTTTGGAGCATTGGAACAAGCGGCCATGAAAGCGGAAACACTCCCGGTTCCGGGTGGATACAATGCCGCTGGCGAGTTGAGCACCGATCCTGCAGGCATTTTGGAAACAGGCAGATCGATTCCGATTGGTTTCTGGAAAGGCGCGGGATTCTCTTTGCTGCTCGATATTCTGGCCACTATTCTATCCGGTGGTGCATCCACACACGAGCTGAGCAAAACGAAAGTAGAATATGGTGTTTCTCAAGTTTTCATCGCCATCGATCCTCAAAAGTTGGGCAATCATGCGGCCATTGCGCGTATGTTGGAGGACATTATCCAGGATTACCATGCTTCTTTACCTATGAATGAGAAGCAAAAAATCAGTTTCCCAGGTGAACGGATATTGGCTACTCGCACGCGGAATTTGGCGCAGGGCATCCCGGTTTTGCAAAAAGTGTGGGCAGAGATAGAAGGTTTGATGAGCATGTAAACTCAAGACATAAAAAAGGATTTCATGGTTTCACCGCAAATTGCTTTGTCAAAGACTGCTGCAACTGGAATTGAAAAGCCCTCTACAGTACGCGATTTGATGGTGTCTCCATTTCGCCATTTGGCAACCAATGCATATTCATTTACAGGAATGAGTTGAAGCCAGTATTGCTCAATTGTTTGTACCCAAGGGTCAATGATCCAGTACTCAGGAATACCGTGAATGGCATAATCCTGAAATTTGACTGTACGATCATACTTGGCGGTTTTCTTGGACAATACTTCCACTACAAAATCTGGGGCTGGATGCAGCATGGTTTCGTCTGTAAAATCTATTGCTTTTTCATTGCCCCAAAAACAAATATCTGGTTCGTAATCGTTTCTGGTTAAAGCAACCATGCCTTTGTCATAAGAAGTTTCGCCCAAGTTGTTAAGGGCTACAAAAGTGTCCAACAATTTAAAAAGATTGCCGCTACATCGCAAATGCCCCCGTTTCACAGGCGAATGCAAGATCACCTCTCCATTGATGAATTCAGCCTTGACTCCAGACGTTATCCACTCGCGAAATTCATGACGGCGTTCTTTTTCAGCTTCAAATTGAATTTGGGCTTGCTCCATCAATTGAGGCAAATCGGGCGCATCCAATAATTTTTTCAAAAGTGCTGCGGACATAAACATTTATTTCTGGAATAAAGATACAACTTTTGGCAAATCAAACCAAGTCTTACACGCCCCTACGCTGCTAAGATTTGGATGAAATCAGTATAGCCTGGTGACAATTGTCATTATCCCTCATTTTCACCCAAAGTACTTTTATGACCATGATTTTTATCATCAAATCAACTGTCAATGACGGCAAGTACTACCCTAAAATCAGTGTCCGGCAAAGTTCGGGTCGACAACCATACCCAATGTTACCATTGCAGCGAACCACTGCCCACTACGCCTATTCCTTTTGATGAAAAAAAATTCTGCTGCGAAGGTTGTCGGACGGTATATGAAATATTGAACACCAATGGAATGTGTCAGTATTACGCCATTGACGAAACGGCGGGCATCAGCCTCCGGGGCAAACGCCGGGAAGAATACGCTTTCCTGGACGACCCCGAAGTCCTCAAGCGCCTGGTACAATTCAGCGATGGCAAAACCACGCGCATCACCTTGTTTTTGCCCCAAATCCATTGTGCTTCCTGCATCTGGTTGCTCGAAAACCTGTTCCAACTCAGCAACGGCATCCATTCATCACAAGTCAATTTTTTGAAGCGGGAACTGCATCTCGTATTTTCCGAAACAGAAACGAGCTTGCGCAAAATCGCTGAACTATTGGCCAGTTTGGGCTATGCGCCAGCCATCAACCTGGGAAGCCTGGATGAAGCCGCTCGCCCAGCCATCAACCGGGGTTTTGCGTATAAAATCGGGGTAGCCGGATTTGCTTTTGGCAACATCATGCTGCTCAGTTTCCCGGAGTATTTGGGCTTGAATCAACTGACTGAATCGGGATTTTCCAAATATTTTGGCTTGCTCAACATTGGGTTGTCTTTGCCAGTTATCTTTTTCAGTGCCCAGGATTACTTCCGTTCGGCCTACCAAAGCTTAAAGCGGGCGGAGCTCAATATTGACGTTCCCTTGGCGCTTGGTGCAGCAGTACTGTTTTTGCGCAGCGTTTACGAAATCCTGAGCCACAGCGGTGCGGGATTTATGGACAGTCTGGCGGGTTTGATTTTTTTTCTGCTGATTGGCAAGTGGTTTCAACAGCGCACCTATCACCACATCTCATTTGAACGGGACTACAAATCGTATTTTCCCATCTCAGCCCGCAAAAAAGAAGGCGGCATAGAACAATCAGTAGCGCTGGACAAACTGGATGCTGGCGACATTATCCTGGTGCGCAACGGCGAACTGATTCCTGCCGACGCCATCCTTTTGCGGGGAGAAGCCAGCATCGATTACAGTTTTGTAACCGGGGAAGCCGATCCCGTGCGCATTCCCGGCGGAGAAAAAGTATTTGCCGGAGGCCGACAGATGGGGGGCATCATCGAATTGAGTTTGAGCAAAAAAGTCAGCCAAAGCTACCTGACTCAGCTCTGGAACGAGGATGCGTTCAATAAAAAACAAGAAAGTCAGGCCAGTATTCTGGCCAATAAAGTCAGTCGTTACTTTACCACTTCCATTCTGTTGGTGAGCTTTGGCACCTTGATTTACTGGGTGCCCCGCGATGTCCATACTGCCATCAATGCCTTTACAGCGGTATTGATTGTGGCTTGTCCTTGTGCAGGCGCCTTGTCGGTTCCTTTTACCCTGGGCAACGCCTTGCGCATCCTTGGACGGTACAATTTTTTCCTCAAAAACACCAATGCGATCGAGGCATTGTACCGCGTGGATACGGTGGTGGTAGACAAAACCGGCACCATCACCGCTGGTCAGAAAAGTGCGGTGCAATTTGTAGGCACAACCTTGAGCCCAAGCGAAAAAGAATTGATTGCCGTGTTGAGTGGCCAAAGCAATCACCCGGCCAGTAAATTGATTCACAACGAATTGTCTAAGGAGTTTGATCCCGAATTCAAGCCGGATTTCTCAGTACTGGATTGTGTGGAGACACCAGGAGCGGGAATTGCTGCCCTGGTTGGAAACCGTGAGGTAAAACTGGGTTCGCGCCGTTTCATGGATGAGCACCTGCTCAACCCGCAGATGGATGGTGAAGGCGTGTATGTTCAGATTGAAAATGAAATCAAAGGGTATTTTGTGCTGGAGCATTTTTTGCGGCCACAGGCGGTAGAAATCCTGCAATACCTGCAAAGTTTGGGCGAGGTATACCTGCTCAGTGGCGACAATGACCGGGAAGCCTTGTTGCTTGAGCCCATATTCAAAGGGCGCTCCAACATGCATTTCCGGCAAAGTCCCAAGGATAAACTACAATTCATCCAGGAGTTGCAATCAAAAGGCAACAAAGTACTGATGCTGGGCGATGGGCTGAACGATGCCGGAGCACTGCGTCAGGCCGATGCTGGCATTGCCATCACTGAAGATACCGCCAATTTCACTCCTGCGTCAGACGCCATTTTGAGTGCGGAGAATTTCCAGCGTTTGCCCGCTTTTATTGAATATGCCCGCAAAAGTGTGAAACTGGTATTTGGGGCCTATTCACTGGCTTTGTTGTACAACATTGTGGGGCTGAGTTTTGCTGTACAAGGTGCTTTGTCTCCAGTGGTCGCGGCCATTTTGATGCCACTCAGTTCGATCACAATTGTGATTTTCGGCACGATCTCCAGCAACTGGTTGGCGGCAAAGATGCTGAAAAAGTAGGCTTTGGGCATTAAACCCCTAAAAACCGAAGCCGCTCCCCTTTTTTGTCTTCAAAAAACTGACCATCGCGATAAGCCAAATGGCCGCTGACGACCGTAGCCTCCACCCGCCCCTGGAAGGTATGCCCTTTAAACGGAGACCAAGCACATTTGTAATAAATGTTCTCTGGAGTAATCCGCCATTCTGATTCCAAATCGAAGAGGACCACATCTGCCCATGCTCCTTCATCGAGGTAGCCGCGGTCTACCGTGCGGAAACATTCTGCGGGGGCATGGCACATTTTTTCTACGATTTTTTCGAGGGAGATTTTTCCTTGTTGGTAAAACTCGAGCATTACGTTGAGGGTGTGTTGCACCAAAGGCAGTCCTGAAGGCGCCTGAAAATAGCTATTTTGCTTCTCAGCCCAGGTATGCGGCGCATGATCGGTAGCAATAATATCCAGGCGATCGTCCAATAAAGCCGCAAGCAATGCCTCCCGGTGGTGTTTGGCTTTGATGGCTGGATTGCACTTGATTTGGGTGCCTGCCCAGGTATAATCATCGGCGCTGAAATGTAGGTGGTGAACACAAACCTCTGCGGTAATCCGTTTTTCGGCCAATGGAATGTCATTGCGAAACAGCGCCAATTCTTCAGCAGTAGAGATGTGCAGGATGTGCAAGCGAGTATTGTGCTTTTTGGCCAATTCTACTGCAAAACTGGAGGACTTCAAGCAGGCTTCTTCATTGCGGATGATCGGATGCTGATCCATTGGCACGTTTTCACCGTATTTTTCCCGCATCATGGCTTCATTCTGCCGGATGGTGTGCTCGTCTTCGCAGTGCGTTGCAATCAGCATGGGGACTTGAGCAAACAGTGCATCCAAAGTTTGTGCATCGTCAACCAACATATTGCCCGTACTGGAGCCCATGAAGATCTTGATGCCGCACACTTCCTGGGAATTGGTTTTGAGTACTTCGCCCAGGTTGTCGTTGGAGGCCCCCATGAAAAACGAGTAATTGGCCAGGGATTTGGCTGCCGCAATCTGGTATTTTTCTTGCAGCAGTTCCTGGGTCAGGGTTGGAGGCTTCACGTTGGGCATTTCCATGAATGAAGTAACACCACCGGCCACTGCTGCGCGGGGTTCGGTGTACAAGTCGGCCTTGTGGGTCAGTCCCGGCTCGCGAAAATGAACCTGATCGTCGATAATGCCTGGCATCAGGTACTTGCCTTCAGCGGAAATCTCGAGCGCGCCAGTGGCCTCAATGATTCCGCCCACTTTGGCAATTTTGCCATTTTCGATCAGTAAATCACCCGCTGTGATGCGTCCGCGGTTGATGATTTGGGCATTCTTGAAGAGTATCTTGGCCATGTGCTTAGAATTGTTTATAAACGCAGAAAAATTAACTTCCCGATTTTAGGTTTTGAATAGGAAGTCGAACGGTTCATTTCAAGTGAGCTTCCTATTCAAAACCCTCTAAAAAAATCGGGAAGTAATTTTTTGCGTCATACTTGGGCAAAATAAACCGATTTTAAGCAATTTGTGGCGATAAATTCAAGAAAAAAGAAGTATTTCGCACAAAATTCAAACGCACCAGGTACTTGGTCAAGACCATGAAAGAAATACTCTCACCGGATTTTAAGGTTGGCATTTTGGGCGGCGGCCAATTAGGGAAAATGTTGGGATTGGCGGCAGCCAACTGGCACCTGCCCTTGTATTTTCTGGACGATTCCCGTAGCTTTCCAGCAGGTGGAATTGCCGAAGCATTTGTGGAAGGCAGTTTCAAAAACTACGAAGATGTGCTGGCCTTTGGTGCCGACAAAGACGTAATCAGCATTGAAATCGAGCACGTCAATACCGAGGCTTTGGTAACCTTGCAAGCCCAGGGTGTAACCGTACATCCTCATCCCGAAGCATTGAACTTGATCAAAGACAAGGGCTTGCAGAAGCTTTTTTACCAAAAGCACCACTTGCCCAGTGCTCCATTTGAGCTTTTTGAAAACGAGGCTGCTGTGCGTCAGGCGGTGCAAGAAGGCAAATGGACTTTCCCTTTTGTGCAAAAATCGCGCACCGCGGGTTATGATGGCAAAGGCGTTGCCATCATTCGCAATGAACAGGATTTGGTGGAAAAATTGCTGCCAGGTTCTTGTTTACTTGAGGAATGCATCGAACTGCAAAAAGAACTGGCCGTTATCGTAGCGCGCAATGCCGCTGGCGAAATCGCAGCTTTTCCAACGGTAGAAATGGATTTTAATCCCGATGCCAATCTAGTTGAATTCCTGATTTGTCCTGCCCGCATTGATCCAGACATCGAAGCTGCTGCCGTTGAGTTGGCCAAACGCTGCATCGAGACTTTTGGGATTTGTGGTTTACTGGCAGTAGAGCTATTCCTTACGCCTGACAATCAGCTCCTGATCAATGAAGTAGCACCCCGCCCCCACAACAGTGGCCACCATACCATCGATTCTTGCTACACCTCCCAATTTGAACAGCACCTGCGCGGCATCCTCAATCTTCCCCTGGGCAGTACGGCCATGAAGTGCCCTTCGGTGATGGTCAATTTACTGGGAGCGGATGGATACAGTGGACCTACCCGTTACGTCGGCCTGGAAGATTGCCTGGCCTTGCCGGGAGTAAAACTGCATTTTTATGGCAAAAGCACCACCAAACCTTTCCGCAAAATGGGGCATGCCACGGTTTTGGCCGAGAGCATTGAAGAAGCGGTGCGGATTGCTAAGTTGGTGCAAGAGCGGTTGAGCATTCAGAGTTTCTGAGTTGTGGTTTTTCTCTTTTATTTAGCAGCTTCGCTGCTTGTTTTTTTCACCACCTTAGGAACCGGAGACACCTCAGATGCACCTAAGAGTAAATTGACTTAGGTGAACCTTGAGGTGTCTCAAGTTTCTGAGGTGGTGAAAAAGAAACAACTAAGGTTTCAGACTCATCGTCGAATACTTCACCGACTCAATTTTTTTCCGGGAATAAAACAAGGGGAAATACTGGTCATTGGCCCACATTTCAAACAAGTTGCGGTAATGCGGATGCTCGGGATTGCCCGATTGGCCGGGCGTATTGGTACCGAGGCAGTAGTCCCAGTTGCCCGTATCCACCATGAATCGAAACGAGGCTCCACTCAATTGATTGTAGGTCCCCCCTGTAGCGCCCACGGTCATGCCAGATCCGCCACGTGGCAAGGGGCCATGATCCAGTTTTTGGCGCAACTCGGGGTTGACTGCATTGCTCAGCGGATGCCGGATCAGCACGTGTTTGTACAAGGCTTGCCCATATTGCCACTGGCTGCGCGGCATGCCGGGGAAGCGGGTCTCCAGGCTGCGCATGGCCGCGCCGAGGGCTTTCAGCATAAAATTGTTGCGCTCCAAGGTGGGATTTGCCCCAAATTTTCCATCTGGCAAAAGCAAAAACTCCACCATGCGATACGGCTGCAAAGTGATCAAGCTACGCGCTTTTTCGGGCATCAGCATTTGCTCAAATTGGGCTTTCATCTGTCGTTCCCAGGCATCGTACAAAGTAGCCGCAATGGAGTTCTTTTCCAATTGATAGTCCCATTGCAACAGGGTTTTCCGTGCCCACTCTGCGCTGGTATCGGTGCTGACCAAATTGCGCAGTAGCGGCACCAGGTTGCGGGCAGGAATAGAGAGGTAATCGGTTTGCAGCGCCATAAAATCAGCCAGGGTATGCTGTTTTCCCGAACTCAGCACCTCTTCGGAGCGATCGCTGCGGTAAGGATCAGCCCACACAAAACCGATGCTTTCCCATTTGTTGTAGTTTTTGGGTGTGCCGTCTTCGTTGGATGTATTCCAAAAACCTTTGGCCGGATTGTAGACGCTGGGGCGTTCTAAAATGGGCAAATAACCCTCCCACTCAAATCTGCCATCGCCTGGCACGGGCAAAAGGCCACTGTGATGGCGGCGGATGGGCGCAATCCCCACGGCTTGCCAGCCGATATTGCCTGCCCGATCGGCCCAGATCATGTTTTCGGCAGGGATATGGCTGTAGCTGCAAGCCTGACGGAATTCACTCCAGTTTTTGGCCTGTCCCATGCGCAAACTAGCCAGGTAAGGCGCACCACCCACTTCCAGCCAGGCACAACGTACCGCGCAAGCAGTTTTCAATTTCGAATCTTCGTGCACCACCGGGCCGTGGTGGGTGTACTTCAGTTCTACCACTACTGGCGCTCGGCCTTTGACTTTGATGGTATCTTTGATGATGGTCATTTTGCGCCATTCAGTGCCGACTTTGTACATATTGGGGTTATTGGGGTTGGTTTCGTACACATAGAGGTCTTCGGCATCGGTTGCAAAAATGGTCAAGCCCCAGGCGCCGTATTCGTTGTGCCCGATGGAAATGCCAGGAATCACTGGCTCGCCGCCGCCAATCACATTCCAGCCAGGAGCAACCAGGTGGGACATGTAGCGCAAGGAAGGAGCAGAAATTGCCCGATGGGGATCGTTGGCCAACATAGGAAAGCCACTTTGGGTGCGGCTACCACTCACAATCCAGTTGTTGCTGCCTACATTCGAAAGTCTTTCACTTTGGTTTTGCAGGTATTCTTCGGCATCGATGGCAGCCCAATGTTGGTAATCTTTGGCATCAGAATTGCGTACTGCCCCGATCAGATCTTCGGGTTGAAAACTGAGCGGTTTGCGAAAGGCATTGTACAACTTCAGGAGGTCTTGTTGCAGCAGTTCCACTGGTATTTTGGGATCGAGCTTCAAATCAGGCTCTTTGGGGTGAAACCAATTCAAGGATTTGAGTTTTTCTTCGCCTACCAAAAGGAGCGCTTGAGCATTCTTCAATTCGTTCTGCACATTTTCCAATAGCCCCTGATGTCTGGAAATAACCACTTCTGGCGTCCACAATCCGGGTTTCAGATTCAGCAATTTAAACTCCATGGGCAGCAAATCGGGCTGCTGCTGGGTTTGTTTGATCCAAGCGTTTACTCCAGCTACAAATGCGGTAATGATTTGTTTACCCCGGGGGTGGTAATGTGCCATTTCTTGATCCATATTGCCCCGGAAACGAAACAAGCGTGCACCGTTATCGCGGTCTATCTCGCGTTCGCCCAATATTTCTGCCACCGTACCTGTGGCCTGGCGACGCCACATTTCAAACTGAAAAAGGCGATCGCGGGCGGCATAAAAGCCTTGGGCAAAAAACAGATCGTGCTCGGTTTGGGCATAAATGTGCGGTACTCCCCATTGATCGGTGATGATTTCAACGGGTTTTTCCAACCCGGGGAGGTTCAATTGTTCTTGGGCAAAGAGGTTGATTTGAGCGATCAACAACAAAAGCAGGGCAATGGTATATTTCATGCGTGGTAGTTGAGGGTAAAACTGAGTAAGTATACCATTTAAGGAGGAAAGTGCAAATAAGATTGGGGAAATGTTTGCCT
>NZ_JBBAKG010000135.1:0-13520 GCF_040403615.1 Haliscomenobacter sp.
CTTCCTATTCAAAAGCCTCTCAAAAAATCGGGAAGTAATTTTTTGCGTCATACTTATGGTTGCTGTTGGTTAAAACTCAATTTTAAAAAACTCCACATTGTCCAATCCCCGGGCTTCCATAATGATTTTGGGGGAAGGAGTACTCCAATCAACCCTCATCACTCCGAAGCTGCGCTGGTTAACCAATGGTGAAACCCGGTATCGATTGGATTCTGTATTGGGGCTAGAGTAAGAATGCGTTAGTCCACTCGACGTAAAATCGTACAATGGATAGCCCAATCCAGGCAAGTCAATTTTGGAAACTTCTGAGATGTGGCGATCGCCGCTAATTAACACGGTTTTAGCAGGTTTCACCTTCACTAAAAGTTCAAAAAACCGCTTGCGAGCAGCCGGAAAGTTGGCCCATTTTTCAAAAGCATGTTCTTCGTGGATGTACTGAATACCACAACCGATGATATTGACTTGGGCAGTGCTGTTGCGCAATTCGTCCTCCAACCATTTCCATTGGGCTTCGCCCAGCATGTCGCCCGTTTCATTGATGAAATAACGGGGCGTTTTTGATGGATTGGGCACTAGTTCATCCCGAAAATACCGACCGTCCAGCAAAATGACTTTCACCTGGCGACCCACTGGCCCTATCGTGTAGGATTGATACCCTCCTTCTCTTTTCCAAACTGAATTGTTGGCGGGTACATCCAGGAATTTCAGCATCAAATCCTTACTCTGTTCTTTTTTCTGGTAGTTTTTGTCGCCATCGTTTTGACCATAATCGTGGTCATCCCAGATGCCAACAATAGAAGCTTGCTGGCGCAGTTTGATGTAATCTGGCTCGTTGAGTACTTTCTGGTACATGGTATTCATGAGCTCCATGTTGTCGGTATCCGCGTAGATGTTGTCGCCTAGCCAAACCCACAAATCGGGGGAATTGGACAGAATGGCTTTCCACATCGACTGATCTTTGTCTTGATTGTTGCAAGAGCCAAAAGTGAGTGTTGTTACCTGTTGCTTAAAGTCAACCGGGCGTGCCACACCACTTTTTGCAACTAGCTCAGCAGGAGCAGCAATTCCTTGAGCACCTATAGAAGTGACCAAGAATAGATTCAATAGGAGGGAGCAAAAATGTTTCATGAGCAGTGATCGTATGCTATTTTTGAGTAAACCATTGTAAAACAAAAAAAAAGTAGACCCAAGACGATAGTTTAAATCCGTTCAGCACTTGTCAAACAGTAAATTATCAGCGTTATTTACACACTTGTTGCAAAGGAAAAGGAGTAAGAAAACCCAATAGTGGCGAAGCTGGGGATTGTTATATGCTATTATTGCATTTAGGTTTTGCAAAGTTTTGCAAGTTAATCATCCTTTAGAATGAAGTCCGATTTTTACGTATTTCTGCTGTGTTTGTACGGTTTTTGGCAGCAGCACCTCGTTTTTTGGTATTTGGATTTTTACTGCAAACAAACACATGTAAATGGGTTATAATTCCGACGGATAGCGAAGGCCGATTTGTCTCCGAATTTCATCCAAAAGCTCCATTCTGCTCAGGGTAAATTCCAGGCTCAATGCAGGACTTTCTTTCAACCCAAGCGCCAAACAACGCATGACCTCCTGGGCTTCGTAAGTGTATCCATGCACCTGATTTTCAAACTGAAAAAATTCCGGTCTTTGGCCTTCCCGCAATAAACTCATGGAGGTTATCTCGTGAAAACGGGTATGGATGTGAATGGTGCCCGTTTCGCCATAAATGAAAGCTTCCGATTTGGTGCCCATCCGAATGGTAGTGTGCAGGTGTGACAAGGCCCCATTGGTGTGGCGCAAAATAATGGCCGTGTCTTCGTCTACTCCGGTGCTGCCCAGATAAGCCTTGGCGGTCACCTCCACTGGCATGCCCAAAACCAGCGTAGCCAAAAACAAGGGGTACACTCCAATGTCCAACAAGGCTCCGCCTCCCAATTCCGGGTTAAAAAGCCGACCAGCAGGATCAAATGGTGGTTTGAATCCAAAATCTGCTTTGACCCCCAGCACAGCGCCAATCTGGTTGTCGGCGATGAGTTGAAGCATCTTTTGGGTATTGGGTAAAAACCGCGTCCAAAAAGCCTCCATCAAAAAGGTTTGCTGCGTTTGTGCTTCCTGCACCATTTGCCGGGCTTCGGTAATGTTGAGGGAAAAAGGCTTTTCGCACAAAACCGGAATGTGATGAGACAAACAAAATAACGTATTTTCCTTGTGCAGGTTATTCGGGGTTGCAATGTACACCGCATCCAATTCGGGGCACTGGATGATGTCTTCATAACTGCCATAGCAATGGCTGGCGCCATATTGACGGCCAAACTCTACCGAGCGATCCATGTCACGAGAAGCTACTGCCGTAAGTTTAGCACCTGGCGTTTGGGCCAGATCGGAGGCAAATTTGTGCGCAATGCGCCCTAGGCCAATGATGCCCCAGTTGAATGTTTTGCTCATTAGAGTTGAAAAATTGAAGGGTTGAAAAGTTGGTCGCCTCGACTTCACTCGGTCACCGAGCGAAGTCGAGGTGCCCGGGCAAAGTAGAGGTGTCCAACTTTTCAACTATTTTTTAAACAAACGCAAAGCCGCTTCCGACATTGCCGCTACCCCGGTTTTGATGGTTGGTTCAGGTACGGGACAAAACCGGGAAGAATGCAATGACGGCAACTGAATTTCTCCTTTTGCTGCTTTTTCTGCCATCGATCCGTCTTGTGTGCCCAACCAAAACAAGAAGATAGGTACTTTCTCATCGGTACGACCAAACAGTGCAAAATCTTCTCCCGCCATCGAAGGTTCTACTTCCTGAATTTGCGGATCGCCAAAGGTAGCTTTAAAATGAGAAATGATGCGCTCGGTAAGGGCAGGATCGTTGTAAGTGGATGGTGTTTCTTCCGGACGCATGGTCAATTTTGGGAATTTACTCTCCGGCAAGCCTGCGGCAATGGCCTCTCCCCGGCAGATGCGGCCAATTTTTTCGATGGTATTTTTGCGCACCTGATCGGAATACGAGCGCATGGTGAGTTGCATTTGCACTTCATTGGGAATCACATTGCCCTTGGCGCCACCATGAATGGCACCTACCGTAACCACCGCGGGTTCCAAGGGAGATGTCTCCCGGCTCACGATGGTTTGTAAAGTAGTGATGATGCGCGCCGAAAGTACAATGGGATCAATGGTGGTTTGAGGATATGCCCCATGCCCACCTTGACCATAAACGGTAATGTCCATAAAGTCGACATTGGCCAGGGTGTATTCTTTGCGGTAACCAATCCGACCAGCCGCCAGCGTAGGACTAACATGGATGGCCAGGGCGTAATCGGGTTTTGGAAATTTGCTGTACAGTCCTTCTTTGAGCATCGCTTTGGCTCCGCCGCTGCGTTCTTCAGCGGGTTGACCCACCATGATTAGGGTTCCGCTCCATTTGCTTTTCAGTTTGGCCAAAGTACGTGCCGCTCCTGCCCAAACGGTCATGTGGATATCGTGGCCGCAAGCGTGCATTACGCCTACTGTGTTGCCGCTTTCGTCTTTGGTGGTGACTTTACTGGCATAAGCTTTTCCGGTTTCTTCTACTACGGGCAGGGCATCCATATCGGCACGGATGAGCACAGTAGGGCCAGGGCCGTTTTTTAAGATGCCTACAACGCCGGTACCTCCGAAGTTTTCAGTCACCTGAAAACCCGCTTGACGCAACTCTTCAGCCAGGCGTTTGGCCGTGTTGGTTTCGTAAAAAGAAAGCTCCGGATTTTGGTGGAGGTGGAGGTACAGTTTTTCCAGGTAGGGATAATCCTGGCTGCTGAGGTCTTTGGCTGTCTGCGCCATTAGAGAGGTGCAAAACAGGATACAGAGTATAATATAAATGGTATAGCGCATGGATGAAAATTTTCAGAGGGGCAAAATAAGGAAAAAGCAGGGGATTATATTTATCCACAGGAAGAGAACTGTGCCTGCCGGGGGCAATACTTCAATTGCTCAAATTTGGGGTGGTCAAAATGGGTACTTTTGGGCCAAAACTGAAAATTTGGGGTGGTCAAAATTGTGCAAAAGTGCCTTGATTTTCAAAAAATGTTTTTGCTAGATTGTCCCGAATCACTAACCCAATGAATCACTGTAAGTATGAGTTTCCTTAAAAATCGCGACCAACTAGCCCAAGAGTACGGCGTGAGCCGCCCTACGTTTTACCGCATGCTGGAAAGAGCTGGCATAGCACTCCCCGGCCGAGTACAACTTTCCCCAGCCGAATTGGAGATGGTGTACGAAAAACTAGGGAGGCCCCCTCAGGAAAATAAAAACAATACAAGTGCAAGAGGGGGGGGGGTAAAACTTGAAGGCCCTTTTGATCAAAATTACAAAGCGCACCTCACTGCAAAGTGGGGTGTTTTTTTGTAACACATCGAATTCGTTACAAACTTTTACACGTTTTTACAAACTTTTACAAAATGGGAATTTTGGGGGATGTAATTTTGTAATAGACAAAACGGGAAAACAATGTCTCAAGTAATCGACATCAACCCAAACAAACAGACGAATCGCGATGGCGTATGGGGGCTGCGCACCTGGGAAACCTTTGGGGTGTTGTGCTTTGTATCCTTACTGGTGTTTTTCATCCAGGATCAGGTGATCATGACCAAGGAGGTGTATTATCATTTGTTGGGTGAGCAACTAGATGTCGAGCGCATTGATGCTTTGCTGGGTTTACAGGCCAAGTGGAAGTGGATGGGATATGTGTTGATTCCAGTGGTGCTTTTACTCCAGATCGCCAGTATTGCGGCGTGTATGTTCATTGGAGCGATTTTGCTGGATTGGAAAATTTCCTACCGCAGTTTTTTCACGCTGGTGGTGCGAGCCATGACGGTGATTGCGGTTGGCAAAGTGTTACAAACCTTGATTTTGCTGCTTAGCAACATCCAAAGCCTGGAGGATATATATCGGGCGGATTGGTTTTCGCTGCTGGGCTGGCTGGGCAAGGAGAATATTCCGGAGTTGTTGCTTGTACCCGCAGGTTTTGTGAATGTGTTTGAGGTATTGTTCTGGGTGCTGCTGGTGGCGGGGGTGAGGCAAATGAGTGAACGGCGGCGTGGAGTGGGTTTTGTTGCAGGGACTTATGGAGTGGGAGTGGTGATGTGGTGTTTGTTTTTGGTGTATCTGCAGGTGAGTTTTGGCTCCTGATGGGAGTTTAGATAATATATCCCTTGATGCGCACAAGTGTGATATGTTCAAATTCATTTTAAACCATTAATTTTTAAGACATGAAAAAATTAGCTATCTGTGAACTGGAACAAGTGAGCGGAAGTGGTCCATGGGGTTGTGCAGCCTCGATTGTTGGCAGTGTTGCTGTTACCGCTGGTGCGGTTGCAGTTACTGGAGGTGCCGCTTTAGCTGGCTGGCTTCTTGCAAAAACTGCCGCAACCCTATGGATTGTTGATGCTTGCGACAAGAGGAATTGGTAATGTATTCCGCTTGAAGAAACTTTTGAGTAAAAAATGGAACCTGCGCAGAAAAGAGAACTTAAATTTTTTCATGTGCAGGTTTCCAATATAAGAAATAATGTTCAGAAAATACGCCGATTCGATTAATCTTTACACGTTTGTGTTGATTGCTTTAATCAGCATAGTTGTTAGTAGAGCCTTTGCTTGGCCAAAGACTAATGATTTAAACGACGTACTCACCATTTCGGTAATGCTCCATTTGTTTTGCTTGACCCAGTATTATTTGGTAACAATAAAAGAGGGTAACCCTTTCAAATACTATGGTGCTTTAAGAAACTTGCCTTACAGCAATCTTTCCTTGGCCATAAAAGATTGCCAGAGTTATCTTTTTTCTAAAAACCTATTAATTGTCGTTGCCTCTTTTTTGATTACTCTGGTTAGCTGTGAGGGCACTTGGATGATATATGCTTTCGCCGGAATAATGATACTGCTGAATCAAGTTTTTTTAGTTTTCATCGTAATATTTTTAAAAATTAAAATTTTGAAAAGGCAAAGTGATCAGGAAAAATTTTCGGCCTTTTATTTCATAATCATTGCAAGCATTATCCTCGCGAGTTTGCTTTGCAAAAAAATAGGCACAGGATTCATAGGATCTTTACTGCTCTATTCCCCATTTACGCTTATTCCCCATATTTGTTTCATTCCATCACATACGGGCTTATTTTTTATATTGTTTTCTGAACTATTTTACATCGGGCTGATTTTACTCTTAATCAAACAAACACAACATGCGTGAACTGTCGATGCTGATACACATTTACTTGCTGCTGATGCTAAGGAATGGTTATTGGCTTGTAATCTTGTTGGTGGACATGATGTGGATGGCTTGTTTTTTTCTTGAGCATTTTTTGGGTGAGGTTACTTTTTATTTTTGCATTTTAATTTTAATTTTTTTATCATTCATTGTGGTATTCAAGGCTGGTTTTCCCAAAAGAATTTTGTTGGAAAAACATTACCCTAGCCAATTCAGACAGTTGACTAAATACATGTATCCAGCGGAATGCATCTATCTGAGCATTTTGGGTGCTCATTACATGGTTATTGCATTTATAACGCTAGAAAAATCAAGCCATGGGAACTATTTTTAAGTTTTCAAACACATCGGTAAAAATAGGTAGTCAGCTCATTCTCGAAGCGATTTCCTTGGAAATCAAGGAAAAAGAAATCGTCGCGATTGTGGGTAATAATGGCGCTGGAAAAACCACATTACTGAGCTGTATGCTCCACATCATTCCTTTTTACAGCGGTGAAATTGAAATTTTTGGTATTCCCTTAACCAAGTCTCATCATGCTTATAAAAGTAGGGTTGGAGCTTTTTTGAACGATACTTTTTTATTGGAAGAGCTCAAGGTTGAGGAGTATTTGGCTTTTACCGGGAGATTCCAGGGCTTATCTAAGGAACAAGTCAAAACCCGTTCTTTGGAGCTGATGGACGTATTCGATGTTGGGAGTATGGCAAGCACTATGATCAAAAAATTGTCAAAAGGCAACTATGTCAAGGTTGGATTGATTGCGGCCATGTTGCACAATCCTGAATGCTTGATTTTAGATGAGCCTTTTGTACACCTGGACATGAATACCGTTGAAATTCTAAAAAAAGTAGTCCTAAACATGAAGGGGAAAAAAACCATCGTGATCACGTCTCATGACTTGGATGCTTTGGAAGGACTTGCAACTAGGTATATTGTTATGGATAAAGGAAAAATAATTCATGACATTGAAGCCGATAAACACGATTTTTTATCGATAAAAGAGCAAATCAAAAAGCAATTGGTTGAAAATGCAGACGCTAAGGCTGCTGCTATTTCTAAAATTGTTCAATGACTTGAAATTTTAAATAACTAGACTCTATGAACTGAAGGTGCATAAGGCAGAAGCGAGGGATTTTAGGGCTAAGGATCATCCTGTGGCTACACTTAATAACTTCACCTGAACCAAAGTCTTTACAACGCCCTATGAAATTGACCGCCCTTTCAATGTGGTGGACTTTCATCAGCATAAGGCATGGCTACTTAAAGTCGCGTTACACAGCGCTACGGACGAAAAAATAGCTCAAAAGCAGCTTTAAAAGGCCCGCTTCTGGCCGAGCAATCTTCTGTTCATAAAGTCTACTGAATAAGTCAAAATGCGAAACCTCAACCCACGCCCACTGCTCCTTTTCCTATTGGTCACCTTCCTCTCCGCAGTGATCTTCCTCCTGCTGCGCAAAACCATCGAAGCCCAGTCCAGGAAAGAGCAGGTCATAGCCAAAACCGCTCAGCGCCCCGCCAGGCTACCTTTCCAAGCCCTGGCTCACTTCAATTATCCCCCAGCCAAACAGTCCAGCATCATTTTCTACTTCCATCCCGAATGTGACCATTGCAGTTACGAAGCGGAAGCCATCCAAAAGCAACTGGAAGACTTCCGCTCCACCCAATTGATCTGGATCAGCGAAGCCGATAGCAGCAGCATTCGCCGTTTTGCGCAGCAGCATCAACTGGATCAAGTGCCCAACGTACACTGGATGAGCGACACTGCCAATGTGTTTGCGCGTAGCTTTGGCTCTGGCTCGGTGCCCTCGGTATGGATCTACGGCCAGGATGGCCAATTGTTGAAACACTACAAAGGCGAAACCAAACCCGCCGCATTGTTAAAATACTTGCATGATGAATCCAAAACTCGCCACTAAAGCCCACCAGCGCCAGCACGACCAAAGCGACTGCGGGCCAGCCTGTCTGCTCAGTGCCTTGCGCTACCATACCGCTACTGCTCCACTGGAGCGCCTGCGCGAATGGAGTGGCACGTCTACTCAAGGCACTACACTATTGGGATTGTTGCAAGCAGCCCAGCAAGTGGGTTTTGAGGCCGATGGCTATGAGGCGGATGTACCTAGCCTGCAAGACTGCGCCGATTTGTGCATTTTGCACGTCATCAAGGAGCAGCGGCTCCAGCATTTTATCCTTTGTTATGGCTGGGATGCCCAGCGTGGGGCTTTTTTGATCAGTGACCCTGCGGAGCCACACCCTACCTGGATGAGCCCAGAAGCCCTGCTGAACATCTGGCAAAGCAAGGCACTGCTCTTACTAAAACCTACCGAAAAATTACCCCAAGCCACGGCCCAACAATTCAACAAACGGCGCTGGTTTTGGAATCTGGTGCGCGAAGACGTACCTATACTGAGTATGGCGCTGGCGCTGGGACTTGTGGCCTCCATCCTGAGCTTGGCGTTGGCGCTGTTTTCTCAAAAACTGGTGGATCAAATCATTCCCCAGAAAGATGCCACCCGGCTGCTGCTCGGTACGGGGCTCTTGTTCTTTTTGTTGCTGGCCCGAGCGGGCATGGGCTTCATCCGGCAAATTTTGCTGCTGCGCCAAAGTCGGGAGATGAACCTGCGCCTCACGGGCAGTTTTTACCAAAGCCTGCTGCACTTGCCCAAGGCTTTTTTTGACAACCGCAAAACGGGCGACCTCATTGCCCGCCTCAACGATACCCAGCGCATCCAGCGCACTGTAGCCACCCTGGCGGGTAGTGCCTTGATTGATGTCTTGAGTTTACTCACCGCACTGGGCTTTCTATTTGTGTACAGTTGGCAAGTGGGTTTGGCCGCGCTGCTGTGGTTGCCGCTGTTTTTGGGGGTGGTATGGCGTTTTCACCAGCCCATTTTGCAACAACAACGCCAAACCATGGCCGCCTACGCCTTTACCGAAAGCCATTACATCGATACGATCCAGGGCGTGGGGGTGATCAAAATCGCCAATCGGCAGGATGTATTTGCACGCATTACGCAGGGCATTTTTGGCGTGTTTCAACAAACTTGGTACCAATTGGGGCTGACTGGAGCGCGTTTTGGACTGGTCGCCGAGGCCATTGGCACGCTGTTTTTGGCGGGTGTGATTGCCTGGGCAGGCTGGCAAACCTTGCAGGGTGGCCTGAGCACAGGTGGCTTGATCGCCTTACTACAAATGGCGGCGGCGCTGGTGGCAGCAGCTGCACAATTGTCGTCCGCGAATCTGCTACTACAAGAAGCCCGGGTGGCTTTTGACCGCATGTACGAGTTTGCTGCTTTGGATACTGAGTACGAACTGGAAGCAGAGCAACCAAGGGCTGGTATCCAGCAGTTTGAGGAATTGCGGGTGGAAAATCTGGCCTTTCGTTTTCCAGGTCGCAAACGTTTACTGGAAGACATCGACTTTCAGGTGCGCCGGGGAGAGTGGATCAGCATTCTGGGCGAAAGTGGTTGTGGCAAAAGTACGCTCTTGCAGATTTTACAAAAATTCTACCACGCTGAAGCAGGCCTAATCAAGGTGAATGGGCTGGATTTGGACTTGTTGGGCTACGAAAACTGGCGGGCTAAACTGGGCGTGGTGCCCCAGGAGATCAAACTGTTCAATGGCACTTTGCTGGACAATATTTTACTGGGCGAAGAGCTGAAAGACCCGGAGGCATTGCAGGCATTTTTTACGGCCTACGGATTTGATCCCTACTTCGCTCAATTTCCGAATGGTTACGCAACCCTACTGGGCGAGGAGGGCGTGAACCTCTCGGGGGGCCAAAAGCAGTTGGTTGCACTGGCGCGTGCCTTGTACCGCCAACCTGAGCTACTACTATTGGACGAACCCACCGCCGCACTGGATCGGGATACGGAGGGTTTTGTATTGCAATTGTTGACCCAACTGAAATCCCAAATGGGCATCATTGTACTGACCCATCGCCTGCGTACGGCTCGCGCTGCCGATCGGGTGTACGTGATTGAAGCAGGGCGAATTGGTGCGATGGGCGATCATGATAGGCTGTTGCTGAGTGACAATTTATACAGTCGGGCTTGGTATGATTTGGTGGGCGGGGAGGTAGTTTAGGTATGACCAAATAAGGAAGAAAATTTATCTCCTCGAATTTTGAACCTCTTTTTAAATTGCTGTCAGAATCGACGATTTATGCAAGTTCAAACTTTTGATACGACCCCCGCATTGGCCGAAGCTGCCAGCGACCACATCCTGCGCGCCATCCAGCAAAAACCGGATCTTTTGCTCTGCGCAGCTACGGGCAATACCCCTACCTTGAGTTACCAAAAGTTGGCAGAAAAAGCTGCAGCTGTTTCATTGGATCAATTGCGGCTGTTCAAGCTGGATGAGTGGGGCGGCGTACCGATGGAGCATTCCGGCACTTGTGAAACGTATTTGCAGGAGCATTTGATTGCCCCGTTACAAATCAGCAACGATCGGTATTTTTCCTTCTTCAGTAATCCAACTGACCCTGAACAAGAATGTGAGCGGATACAAAATCTACTGGAGCAACACGGCCCCATCGATTTGTGTATTCTAGGGTTGGGGGTCAACGGACACCTGGCCTTTAACGAACCAGCAGAATTTTTGCAGCCGCATTGCCATGTGGCACAACTGACTGATGCTTCTCTCGGGCACAGCATGGCGCAGGAAATGGATGTTGTAAACTTGTACGGCCTTACGCTAGGCATGAGCGATATCCTGGCCTCCCAGGAAATCCTGTTGCTGATTAGCGGAGCATCAAAAGTGGAGATCACAAGGCGGTTGCTGGAAGGAAAGATTAGTACTCAGTTGCCAGGGTCGTTTTTGTGGTTGCATCCGAAGGTGAGGGTTTTGGTGTGTTGATTACCTAATCCTTGAGCTTTACTTTTTTGAGTTGAATAAAGATCGTATCTAAATGATCAAAGTCCCGATCCATAGTGATTAGTTCAACTCCCAGGATTGATGCTGTGGCGGCAATCCAAAGGTCATTTTTACCCATGTTCCGAGGAGAAAAGGCTCCTTTGATCGCGGGATGCCATCCTTGGCTATAAGCATCTATCTCCGCATAACGTTTGATCACCGAATCGACATTAATTTCAGCAATCATTAAGCGAAGGAAAAAATCCTCGAGTCTAGTCAAGCGTTGCTCACCCCAGGCATTTTGCATTGCGATTGAACGCATCTCGCCCACACTGACAACAGAGACGATTAAGGTGTTTTCTGGCCGAAGCAATAGTAACTTTTGTTCAAGTTGGATGGATTCTTGAGCTTTTCGGAGATAAGTAAGTACAATATTCGTATCCAGCAAATAAACACTCATGACAACTGGGCTAATAAGTATTCTAAATCTTCCTGGATATCCAAATCATCAATGATGGAGTTTATTTCCTCTACCGGAAGTACATCATAATTGTGTTCCTTACGTAGGGATTCTACAGATATGTCTGAAATCATTGGCCTGAACATACCTGGGAATCGAGCATTCATGTCCAAGTATTGCAAATGAGCTTCTAATTCCGCTATATCTTTTTCATTTTTCAATGAAGTGATCTTTTCAATAAGCTCATATTTTCTATCATTAATCGTAGCTGTCATTCCAAAAATAATTTTAGTTCAGCAATGTATGTTTTTTTGCTGCTTTTTCCAAATGGATTTGTTTCATTTTTTCTCCTCTACATTAAAAAGCTCACTCACAATGATTCCGATGTACATGTCCATTGCACGCTCAACAATAGCGAGGCTAAACGGACCACACATAGGCCGGAATCAGCATAACAGTAAGGTAAACCAGCCCTTTCGGAACGATCCGTTTGGCATTGTGGGTTTGTTGGTTTGGAATGACGAGTGACGAACTCCTGCACTCCAGCTTCGCTCAGTGACCGGAGCGCCAAATTCGTCATTCGTTATTCGAAAAATTCATCACTCCAAAAATACGTCCAACCCCGTACACACAACTGTTCATATTCGGACACTCCATTCGCGAATCACCAGTACAATCTCTTCAAAAACAACTCCTTGCATATCTGGCACAGTTTATGGGTAAGAAGCATTGGCGGGTTCTCTTTTTGAACAAGCCGGTATTTTCCGTGTTACCACCCACAAAACTGCTCAACATGCTCAGCAATTTCCTCAAATTATCCATTCGGCGGCTGCGCCAAAACCGTTTTTTCAGCATCCTGCAAATTGGGGGACTGGCTCTGGGCATTGCTGCGGCATTGTTGTTGTGGACGTACATCAGTTCGGAATTGACCTTCAACCAATACCACGATAAAGTTGCGCAGTTGTACAGGGTGATCGTACTCGACAACAAAGGCGAAGCCACCGATTATACCCCTCCTGCGCTGGCACCCTGGCTCATGCGAGAATTTCCGGAGGTGAAGGAATATGCCCGCACCAACAGCAATGGAGCTGGGGTGGTTTCTTGTTTTGGCGCCAGCCTCAACACCGATAAGCCCCGCAATGCCTTTCGGGAAGAAGCAAGTCTGGCCTATACAGACGGTGGCCTGTTTCGCTTGTTCAGTTTTGAACCCAAAGCCGGAAAACTCAACATCGACCGCGCTCAGGAAGTAGCCATTTCTGCTTCTTATGCCCAGAAATACTTTGGCAACGACGATCCGCTGGGCATGACCCTCAAGCTGGACAACCAGTTTGGCGGCCTGCCCTACACCATCGTTGGCGTGTTTAAAGACATGCCCAGTACTTCTGATTATCGTTTCGACCTGATGTTTTCCTTGAAAACCCTCGAAAACCCGGCCAATCTGAACGGCAATGACTGGGCTTCGCTCGATACCTGGTACTCTTCCTCTTATGCTACTTTTGTGGAGTTGGAAAAAAATACGTCGCTGGCGACCCTCGAAAAAAAGGCCAATGTTGGTTTGGAAAAAATCTTTCCTGATCAGGATTTCGCCATCCGTTTTCAGCGTTTGGATCAAATGCACCTGGGGCGCAGCAACCAAGACCCCTACCCTACTTTTGGCAACCGCAGTTTGGTACTGGCACTTTCTGGCATTACTTTTCTGATCCTGTTCATTGCTTGGATCAATTATGTCAATATTTCCACCGCGCAAAGCCATCAGCAGGCTCAAAACGTGGGCATCCGCCGCACGGTTGGAGCTACCCGGGCTGAAGTTGCCGGGCAATATGCAGTCGATTCACTGCTGTTGATGGTGCTGGGCATCCTGTTCTCGATCCCGCTCATTTTGCTAATGCAACCTTATGTGTCAAACATGATCGGGCGCAACGTCAACCCTGTCGATCTGCTGAACAATTCCTATGCCTGGATTTTTGC
>NZ_JBBAKG010000136.1:0-5177 GCF_040403615.1 Haliscomenobacter sp.
TATTGTATGAAAATATGAAAATGCTAAAGTATCAGCTCAATGAAAAGTAAGCTAATGTTCAAAAAAATTAGATTCAACACAACAGCAATGCTGTTGGTATTCTTTTCAATTGTTTTTCTAGTTTCTATGCAAGTTGGAAAAATGCAAGTATGGAAAGAAAAGCTAGGCCTATTCCCAACTTTGGTTTATGGTTTAGATTTTTACATTCTTTTGTTTATCGAATTTGCCTCAATATTAGTTATTCTGCTGAATACTAAATGGATTAGGTCTTTTGCCTCATTAGCTACATTGATTTTCTCTTCACTTAGCGTTCATCAAAGCTATATGTGGCTTTACAAAAGGTATGATTGTTCATGTAAGTATGTATTTGAATTTTTAGCATCGTATGAGCAAAATATTCTTATCTTACTTTCGCTTACATTTTTATCGATCACATTAATAATTGGTTCATTTTATGGACATAGCTATAGAACTCAAAATGATCAGTAAGGCCATTGGCAAGAATCTGATCCTGGATAATGTTTCATTGCGCATTCCAACTGGGGCGATCTTTGGCATTATTGGCCCAAATGGAATTGGCAAATCAACCATCCTAAAAATAATGGCTAGACACTGGCTACCTTCTTCTGGTACTTTGGATTTAGCTTCGCACCGCGTGGGCTTTGCTTCTGATTCGTCAGCTGCTTATCCTGATTTAAGCATCATCCAAAATTTTAAAATTTTTGGACAATCTTTGGACGTTGAGCAATCCGAGAAGATTGAAGAACTTATTAGTTTGCTCAAATTGGAAGAATTTAGGCATAAAAAGGTGAAACATTTGTCTTTGGGTAACAAACAACGGTTTAATCTTGCTTTGTCGATGTTGGGAGATCCACCGATTATTGTGATTGATGAGCCAACAAACGGTTTGGATCCAATTGGTATTCAAAGGATAAGAGAAATTATCCTAAGTATGAATAAAAATGAGAAAACCATTGTGTTGATAAGCCATGCATTGAATGAATTGGAAAAAATTTATTCCCATGTTGCATTCCTGAAAGATGCGAAAATTGTTCGGGAAGTACAACGTAATTCAATAGAGGGAGATTCTTCTTTGGAGGACATTTATTTTCAAATTTACGCTTAAATACAGGAATATGCTGAAAATTGAAATCAAACGAGTTTTTACACAACGTGGTTTTTTGTTGTATTTTATTCTATACTCATTTATGTATTCTGGCATTCTTTATGGCTCATACAGCTTTTTAAAAGAAAAAAAAGAAGTTGGTGATTTACTTTTTGGAGGAGATTTATACATTTATCCCTTTACCTGGAATACCATCACCTTTTGGGGACGAATCCCAATATTGGCTTTATGCTTGTTCGTAATCAGTTGGATAGCCCAAGATTTTGAAAATGGTGTTTACAAAAGGTATATTTCTTTTGGAATTTCAAGAAATAAGATTTTCTGGGGAAAAATCCAGTTCATGGTTGTCTTATCGATACTCCCTGCCCTTATTGCTTTAATTTCAGTATGTTGTTTTGAGTATATTGCCAATGGGGGTATTATTCCTAAGCAGCTTATGTATAAAAGTTATTACCTTTTGATATTTTATTGGCAGAATTTTTATATTCTTTGCTTTACAGCCATGTTTGCATTTTTGGTCAAAAAACCCTATAATGCTTTGATGTTTTTCTTAGGTTATTATCTAATCGTGGAAAATGTGATAAGGTATATTTTTTTAAAGGTGAACTTAGTGAACGGTATTTCAGACTTTTTGCCAAATCGGATTGCTTGGAGCTTGGTTAAAACTCCTTTTGCAAGTGAAATAACCAAACGGATGATCAATGAAAATCAAACCGACTTTTTTGTACCTAAAATATGCTTGAGTGTTTTGTTTTGTGCGATTATTCTATTTGTGTCATTTAGGAATTTCAATAAAAGCGACTTGTAAGTTTGCTTGATCACCAAGTTGACAATCAATAAAATTTAAAATGAGAGACCAAGTACCAAGCACAAAAAGAAAATTTTTATTATTTCTCTTTTTCAGCCATATTTTAATGGTTGCCTGCACCCCTCCGTCATCTAACCAGCAAGAAGAAGTTACGGAAACTTCTTCTTATGGCACTCATATCACCGAGGTTAGCATTGATTACTCCAATTTCTCAACCCTCGCTTATCGCGTCCAATCCTCCGGCCGCATCGTCCCCCACTTCACCGAACTCCTCCTCTCCGAGCGCTCTGGCTTGCTCCTCATTTGCCGCGCCCACAACAACCAGTCTGTCAAAAAAGATGAAATCATTGCTACCCTGGAAAGCACCACCCTAGACCTTCGCCGCGAAAAGCTCCTCATCCAGCAGTACAACGCGCAAAAAGAATACGAAAGTCAGTTGCTGGGTTACGAGGGGTTGCTCAAAGGCAAAAGCCAGCAAGAAGCGGAAGAAGTACGCAAAAAACTGCGTGCTGCCACTGGCCTGGCTGGCATTGAAGTAGAACTCAAGGAACTGGACTATGAAAAACAACAAGCTACCATCCGCGCCCCAGTAAATGGAGTGCTCAGTGATGTAAAAATCAATGCCGGAATGTACATCAAAGCAGGGCAAGAGCTGTTTCGCATCTACTCCGCGCAAGAGCTGTACGCTGAAGTAAAAGTACTAGAGTCGGATCTGGCGCTCCTGCGCACAGGGCAAAGCGCCAGTGTCAGCCCCCTGGCACTGCCAGACAAAACCTATGCCGCTACGCTCAGCGAAATCAACCCCAGTGTGGACGCCAATGGCATGGTGCAGGTACGGCTCAAAATTGCCCGCCCTACGGGGTTATTGCCCGGCATGAATGTGGAAGCCAGCGTAAATGTACCGCAAAAAAAAGCGGTGGTGGTGCCCAAAGCGGCAGTCGTACTGCGTGGAGGCCGCTCGGTAGTCTTCACCTACGAAAATGGCCTAGCCAAGTGGAACTACGTGACAACTGGACTGGACAATGGCCGGGAAATTGAAATTGTGGAGGGAATTAAAGCGGGTATGGAGGTGATTACGTCGAATAATTTGCAGATCTCGCACGATGCACCGGTGAAAAAATAGTTGGAGGGTTGTCGCACGGTATAATTTTTTTCTGGCTAGTTCATTTTTTGTCCCTGAGCGGGTTTTTATTTGTAGAGAGTCCAATAAGATATTAATCGGGGGAGTTTGATTTAGCGGATTCCAAAAGACAAGAGAGTAGCAATATTTTTTTATTTTCGAGCCATGAAAAAATTAAAATTAGCAATATCCTCTATTTTCACGTTACTGTTTTTTATGAAAAACAATTGTTTTTCAATTTTTTATGTTTCAACGCTGCGCCGTAAAAAACAATTTGACTTGCTTAATTTTTGCCCTATGAATACGCTTACAAAAGCACACTTCAATACGATCTTAGCTATACTGCTCTTTTCCTTAACGTTTTGTGCTTCGAGTGCAAATGAAAAAGATGTACTGGAGTTGTATCAAAAAAATTCATTTCCTATTTCTGCCAAAGATCCTATTGTTGATATCAATGCTACAGCTTCCATGCAATTAATTGATGATAAGATAATATTGAATTATGTTGACACCAGGAGTCAAAATCTTGTGAGCCTGCATCTTGCTGATAAAACGAAGGAAGTAATTCCATACACATTAGAAGGCCCCAATGCAATAAGGTTCAACCCGGATTATTTTTTTATGAACACTAAGAAAGAAATAATTGTGGTAAATCCAACAGAAATCAAGCTTTGTGAACACGCTAAAAGCTTAAAAGTAAAAAGGAAGATAGTGCACGAATCCAGAGTTTTGTCCCAATTCATGACGGGTATAAGACCCGGATTACAACAGAAAACAAAGCTTATCTTTTTTAATTACGATGGAAGAGAATTTAAGGATTTGATACTTCTTGATATTGAAAATTTTCAACAAAAAGAAGTCAAAATACCCTATCAAAAAGAAATTTTTTCGGGGCTTAATTCAGAGGCAGCCATGAGCATAAATTGTACATTACCGTTTGTCACCATGCATGAGAACACCCTAGTATTCTCGCTTTGGTATTCTGAAAACGTTTACGAATGGGATGGATCTGTTGCATTTAAAGAGAAAAAGTTTGAAATAAATACCTCTAAAAACCCTCCCAATACTTTTTTAAATTCATGGGAAAAGGCTGTACTGGAACTCTCATATACTTCTCACGGCCCTGTAATTAGGGCTCAATCGAATAATTTGTACATTGCAGAAAACTATAACGGTGAAACAAAAAAAGCAGAACTATTCTGTCTCAACGATACAGGTGAAAAAATATTTAATTTGGACGTGTCAAACACCCAGCGATTTTGGGTTGATGGTAGATTAGTTAAATACTTGATCGACGAAGACAAAAATGAGATTAATTTCGAGATATGGAAATAAACACCTAAACCTGTTCAGATAAAAGGGTTCTGCTGTTGCTCCTCAACTAGAGATCCAAACCATTCTATCTTCAATTTTTCAACTTTCATGACCCGATATTTAGTCCAACGCCCCATCGCCGTTCTCCTCTGCTTCACCGTTCTCATCGTATTCGGTCTGGCCGCCTTACGCCTGCTCCCGATCTCCCTGCTCCCCAACATTGACGTTCCCCAAATCGTCATTCGGGTCAACTATCCCAATACTGCCGCGGCTACTTTGGAAGAAAACGTGGTGAAGGGCATCCGGGAGAACCTACTGTCTCTCAATGGCATCCAAAACATTGAAAGCAAAAGTGCCAACCACAGCGCTTTGCTTTACCTCACCTTTGATTTCAAGACCCGTATGGATTTGGCCTACATCGAGGCCAACGAAAAAATTGACCGCCTCAGCAGTTTATTGCCTCGCGATATGCCCCGCCCACAGGTGATGCGCATTAACACCTCGGATATTCCCATCATTCGATTGCAAGTCATACCACAGCGCAAGGAAGAATACTTGGAAATTGCGGAATTGACCGAAAAAGTACTCAAAAAACGCTTGGAACAACTGGAAGGTGTCTCTCTAGTCGACCTCAATGGCAAGCGTAACGCCATCATTGCCGTAACGCCCAATACTGCTGCCTTGCGCTCGCTAAACACTGACGAATCGGCCCTGAGTACCGCCATCCAGGGTGCCAATCAGGAGTTGGGTAGTTTGTCTATCCGCGATGGGCAATACCGCTACTTTGTCAAAGTGGCCAATCGGCTGGA
>NZ_JBBAKG010000136.1:5277-13509 GCF_040403615.1 Haliscomenobacter sp.
TGTCTATCCGCGATGGGCAATACCGCTACTTTGTCAAAGTGGCCAATCGGCTGGAAGGCCCCTCTGATATCGCTCAGCTTCCAGTGCGTACGCCCGGAGGGGTAGTGCCATTGGAGCGCCTGGCCAAAGTGGAAACCATCACCGAAGTGCCCTCTGGTTATCACCTCTACAATGGTCGAGAAGGGTTGGTCATCACGGTGCAAAAACAACCCCTGTCGAAGATGAACGAGCTTACCCCCAAGATTCTTGAAGCCGTAGCATCTTTTCGGAAAGATTACCCCCAAGTGCGTTTTGCCCTTACCCAAGACCAAACCTTTCTGCTCAACGCCGGCATCAGCAATTTGTATCAGGATTTATTGTTCGGTGGTATTCTGGCCATCGCGGTGTTGTTTCTTTTCCTGGGCAATATTGCTTCTCCTACCCTGATGGGCATCAGCATTCCAGTATCTTTGATCATTACCTTTGTATTTTTTTGGGCCTTTGGCATCTCGCTCAACATCATTTCTCTTTCGGGGCTGGCCCTGGGCATCGGCATGTTGATCGACAACTCCATCGTGGTACTGGACAACATCACCCGCAAACGCCGCAGTGGTTTGTCCATGATTGATAGCTGTAGTGTTGGTGTTCAGGAAGTTACTGCCCCTGTGATCAGTCAGGTTTTGACCACGGTAGCCGTGTATGCCCCTTTGGTGCTGATGAGTGGACTGGCTGGAGCCCTGGTATACGATCAGGCCATTGCCCTGAGCATCTCTTTGGGTGTTTCGCTATTGGTGGCTTTTGTTTTGGCGCCGCTGTTGTATCGTTTGTTTTTGCGCAGCGAACCCGAACAACTGCGCGAAGACACCCGTTTTTTTCGCTGGGTAGCCAAGGGCTATCACCGCTTGATTGATTTTGTGTTTCGGTTTAAGGCATTGTTTTTGGTATTTACACTGGGGCTGATGCTGTTGGGAGGATGGATGGTATCCAATGCCCCGATTGCCGCTTTGCCAAAATTGGAAAGACGGGAAACCCTGTTGAGGCTGGATTGGAATGAACCCATTGATGCACAGGAGAACTTGCGCCGCATGCAGGAGCTGGACAGAATCATCAAGCCCTACAGCCAGGTGCGAGAGGCTGAAGTTGGCCTTCAGCAATTTTTGTTGCAGCAGGAAGACAATTCCGTGGCAAGAACCGATTTCTACTACGCCTGTAACTCCCAACCGGAACGTGAAAAGCTGGATGCAAAAGTAAGTCAATGGCTCAAGACCCACTACCCTCAAAGTCTGTTTGAATTGCGGGATGCCCCCAATGCATTCACCCAGTTGTTCAGCAGCAACGCCCCTTATTTTGAAGCAAAAATTAAACCAGCCAATGGGGGATTCAATGCAACATCGCTCGCCGCCCTGAACCAGCACTTGCCTCAATTGCTGGCCACCAATGGTCAAAAAGGCGCTGGCTTGCAAGAAGAACCAGGAATCGAACTGCTGATCGATGCCAACAAGATGGCACACTACGGCGTATCCAGCAGTAATGTGCGGGATCACCTGCAACACTTATTTGGCCAGTTCAACATCACGGAAATCAAACGTTTTGGCTCTGTAAAACGCATTCGTTTCAGCACGCCAGAAACCAATGACTGGGAGCAAAAGCTCCAAAACAGCATTCAGGGGCAAAACAATCAGTATTATCCCTTGCGCGAATTTGTACAGGTGCAAATGAGCAGCAATTATAAATTCATTACCGCCGATAAAGGTGGGGAGTACAAATCCATCCTTTTTACCAATCCTCAACTCAATTACGGCGAACTGCAGGATAAAATGTCTACCTGGGGCAATAATCACGGATTTTCACTCGATTTTAGCGGGCGTTACTTTGAAGCCAGAGAAAACCTGCGCTTGCTTTTGCAAATTTTTGCCATCTCCATCGTATTGCTTTATTTTATCCTTGCGGTACAATTTGAAAACCTGGTGCAGCCCCTGCTGGTCATGCTGACCATGCCATTGGGGGTGTTTGGAGCCATGCTTTTGCTCTACGCCAATGGGGCCGCGCTGGATGTAATGGCGGCGATTGGTTTTGTGGTCGTACTGGGCATTATCGTGGACGACCCAATTTTGAAAGTGGATACCATCAATCGACTTTTGGCGCAATACCGGGAGCAAGGAATGCCGCCCCGACAAGCCCTAGAGCGCGCCATTTACGATGCTGGAGATATTTGTTTAAAGCCTTTGCTCATGACTTCGCTCACCACCAGTTTGGCATTGGTGCCCGTACTTTTTACCTCTGGGATTGGAGCTGATTTGCAAAAAACCTTGGTGTACGTCATTGTCGGAGGACTTACCATTGGGACGTTTTTCACCACTTGCTTTATTCCTTTGGTATACTGGCTGACGGCGAAAAAGAATTGAATTGATTCAGAATGAGACAAAGTATTTATGTTTTTTGGGTATCATCAGTGCTACAAATCTCCAAAACCCCCTCATACGCCTCCTTCCAGCCCCTCCAGCCATCTTCTGCATAAAAGGAGCTGTTGTGCCAAAGCGTGCAAAGTGGTCCACCCAAACTGTGTACTTCTGTGTGTAAAGTTTGAATGCGCTCCAATGCCTGCTGGGCATTCAGACCCAGGTACTGCTGCATGGTCACATCCATGGCTACAAAAGGGTGAATGATCAGTTTGGTGCAAGTTTCCTTTTCCAGATCGTACCAGGGATAAGGAACGGCAGTACCTGCCCGAAAACCGGTATCATCGGAGAATCCCATCGAGAAATCAGCTTTAATGCCGGCGGCGATCAGTTGGCGGTAGGTTTCAGGAAAACGCAGTTTGAGGAAATGTTGCCGACTGTGCAAAACGGCTTGTCCGCTGATGCTTTCCAGGCGGTTTTTTTCCATCCCAATGCGCTCCGGTTCGGTATTCGACCAATAAGAAGGATGGAGTCCGATTGAGTAATTTACGGACAACCCTTGAATCAGCGCTTGCTGAGCCGGCAATTGATGCGAAGGGTTGGTATCGTATGCGGATGAATCGCCGACCAGGAAAAAAAAGCGGGGTTTTAAACCGAATTTTTCATGCCAGGCCTGAAGTTGGGCAAAACTGAAAAATGGGTCATTCTGGGGATTGAACCAGGCCTTCAAGCGGTCTTGCAACCTCGATCGCTTTGCTCGCAAAACATCCTTGGCGGCCCCCCCCAACTGTTTCCACCAGGGGCGGAAGCAAAATGCCCAGGGCATATCAATATCGTAAGTTGGCGCAAAAGAGTAGGGGAGGGCTTGCCAGGAAAAACCTGGATTGCGTTGCTCCAAGTTTTGAAACAAGGCCAACAACCAGCGCTGTACCACCGCCAAATGCAAAAAGCCTTCCCGCTTGGCCAAGCTCTGTGCTGCCGTAAATCGCCCAAACCGATCAGGGGCAAAAGGCAAATATTCTTCGTAGCGACTCAGTATGTAAAAACTTCCCGCAAAAACATCGGCAGGCAATTGACCGGAGTCCGTGGAACCAAAGTCAAGCCAGGGGCAACCCTCCACCCATTTTGTATGTATAGGATATGGCTGTATGGTAGACTCAAACAACAAGGATTCGGGGCGAATCCACAACTCATTGGGGTCTATCGGGGTTGCGCTGTAATTTATTTTTGCCCCGAAAGAACCGACATAGGCATTTTTGTCGTATACCCATTCATAGGAATGAGGACACAGGTGCTCAAACAAAATCTGGAGTACGTAGGCCAGGCGGGACGAATAAATGGGGCAAAAAAGTACTATGTGCATAGAAAAAATTGTCTTTTCGGGAAAAATGACGCGCAAAATGCAAACCTTTTCCTGGAAATTCGTACATTTAAATCAGCGACTTGGTAAACAAATTCTACTACAATACGCTTTTAAAGTTAACACTGTTTCGGAAAAAAAACCGAGGATCATGAAAAATAGCAACATACGCATCATATGCCTGGCTTTAAGCCTGTGCTTGCCCCTTCTTGCAGCGGCACAACAGACTCTTTCTTTGGGGCAAAACAACTACCAGAGTCGTAAAGGGGTGGTGTACAACAAAGAAGTAGCCTTCAATTTCAAGCCACACACCAACGGTTTGGCGGCAGGATTGCAATTTGGCAAAATCAAGTCCTACAATCGCACTGCTTATTGGGGCATTGAACTGGGCGAAATCAAGCACGTCAAGGAAACCCGTCAGAACAAGAGCAACCAGATCGCAGCCTTGGAAGGTGCTTTCCGGGGTTTTGTGTATGGCAAGCAAAATAATTTTTATGCCTTGCGTTTGACTTTTGGTGAAAAACGCTACCTCTCCGAAAAAGCCCGCCGCAAAGGTTTGGCTTTGGGGCTGGATTATTCTGCTGGCGCAAGTTTGGGCATCCTGAAGCCTTATTATTTGTTGCTCCGTTTTGTACCAGAAGACTTTAACCGAAATTTCCGCAGCGAAAGATATACCGCCGAAAATGAAGCCCGCTTTTTGGACATCAACAGCATTTACGGCGCAGACAGCTTTTCCAAAGGCCTGGGTAATTCCAGCTTCCTTCCTGGCGGACACGCCAAAGTATCCCTGCACTTCGACTGGGGTGCTTTTGATGAGTTCATCAAAGCATTTGAAGTGGGCATCATGGCCGATTTTTACCTGAAAAAAGTACCCATCATGGTGGAGACACCCTCCGCACCCAATGTACAGAACCAACCTTTGTTTTTGAACTTGTTCTTGAACGTACAGTTGGGTAAGCGGTCTTAATTCAGCAATATCCTGGGCACTACTTACATTCAGCTTCACACAAAAAAACCTTACGGAAGGTATGAAAAATCTAAATTTTTACGGGCTGCTGTGCATATTGCTAGCGGCCTCTACTGCTTGGGCACAACCTGCTGCGCAGGTAGATGTGTTGAAAAGTTTACAAGAAATTGCCATCATCGATCAAAAAGTGATGATGCCCATGCGCGATGGGGTGCGCCTCGCAACCGATATTTACCGACCCAAAGGCGACAAGAAAGTTCCGGTTATTTTTTCCAAAACTCCCTACAATTTTAATTCCTGGAGCAACGGGGAACAGCGCAATGGTACTTATCAGGCCGCATTGGAAGCGGTAAAGCGAGGCTATGCCTATGTGGTGCAAAATGAGCGCGGCCGCTACTTTTCTGAAGGAAACTGGGATATCCTCGGCCCTCCGACCACCGACGGATACGATGCCGTTGACTGGTTGTCGAAACAAGCCTGGTCCAATGGAAAAGTTGCGCCAATCGGTTGTTCATCTACGGCAGAGTGGCAAATGGCAGTAGTGGCCTTGAATCACCCGGCATTGGCTACCTTCATTCCTCAGAGTTTCGGAGCTGGCGTTGGTCGGGTAGGAAAATTCTACGAGCAGGGCAACTGGTACCGTGGTGGCGCCGGACAAATGCTGTTCACTGCCTGGTTGTACGATGTGCAAAACGATGAGATTCGCCCCCAATTCCCGCGTGATGCCACCCAGGATCAGCTCATTCGTGCCGCCCGCTCCTTTGACCTGGATCCCGAACGCGAACGCATCGACTGGTCGAAAGGATTGGCACACCTGCCTTTGCAGGACATCGTCAAGAAAGCCAATGGCCCCAAAGGAGTATACGAAGACATGATTCGCCGCAAGCCCAATGATCCTGCCTGGTACAAAGGAGGCTTGTACCACGACAATATGCCCATCGAGCGACCAGGATTTTGGTTTGTTTCCTGGTACGATGTATCGAGCAGTCCAAATATCGCCTTGTACAACCATGTGCGCAATACCGCCAAAGACCCCAATGTGCGCAACAACCAGTACCTCGTAATTGCTCCGGTGCTGCATTGCTCTTACAAACGCGCTACCGAAAACACCATCATAGGCGAGCGCAGTGTAGGTGATGCCCGCCTGAATTACGACGATTTGACCTACGGCTGGTTTGACTACTGGTTGAAAGGCGAGCAGAATGGCATCCTGCAAAAAACGCCCAAAGTGCAATACTATACCATGGGCTTGAACAAGTGGCAAAGCTCGGAAGTATGGCCACCCGCCAACGCTCAAATGACGACTTACTTCCTCAACAGCGGCGGCAAAGCCAACAGCTTGTACGGTGATGGCAAACTGAGTACTACCGCGCCAAAGTCGGATGCGCCGGATGGATTCACCTATGACCCACTGAATCCGGTTCCTTCCTACGGCGGTAATGTATGCTGCACGGGAAATGCCGTACAAGGCGGCGCTTATGATCAGCAAAAAATGGAGACCCGCAACGATATTCTGGTGTATACCACCGAGCCTCTGGCGGAAGGAGTGGAAGTCAGCGGATTCATCGAAACCACGCTTTACGTATCCTCGGATGCAAAAGATACGGATTTTACCATCAAGCTGATCGATGTTTATCCCGATGGGAAAGCCTATAATCTGGATGAAACCATTCAGCGCTTGCGCTACCGCGAGGGGTATGAAAAAGAGGTGTTCATGGAAAAAGGCAAAGTGTACAAGGTGGATTTGTCGGTCATGTCGACCAGCAATTACTTTGAAAAAGGCCACCGCATCCGCATTGAGATTTCCAGCAGCAATTTCCCCCGCTTTGACCGCAATATGAATACCGGAGGAAACAATTACGATGAAGCGGTAGGGGTAATTGCACGCAACAATGTGCACCATTCAGCGGTTTATCCGTCGCAAGTGCGCTTGCCTATATTAAAAAAGTAAGAGATCAGGGATGAGTTATGAATTATGAAGGATGAGTTGTGAAAGAAAAATCGAAAATAACTCATAACCCATAACTCATAACTCACAACTCATCCCTATTTTTGTGTTCTAAAGTGGAGAGAAGAAATGGTTGAATTACCTGTTGTAAGCAAGGAGAGTAACGAAAATGGCCGCACCCGTAAACCAGATTGGTTGCGTGTAAAGCTTCCTATTGGCCCCAATTACCGCAAAGTGCGGACTTTGGTGGACGAATACAAGCTGCACACCATTTGTCAAAGCGGCAATTGTCCGAACATGGGCGAATGCTGGGGCGCAGGTACCGCAACTTTTATGATCCTGGGCAATACTTGTACCCGCTCCTGTTCTTTTTGCGCGGTAAAAACTGGCCGCCCCAACGAATACGACGCCGATGAACCACGCCGGGTAGCGGAAGCCATTGTGCTGATGCAGGTCAAACACGCGGTGATCACTTCCGTCAACCGCGACGAACTGGCCGACCGCGGTGCCGAAATCTGGCACCAAACCGTTCGCCTGGTCAAAGAAGCCTCTCCAACCACCACCATCGAAACGCTTATCCCCGATACCAAAGCCAACTGGGAAGCCCTGGAGCGCATGATCTCCGCAGGCCAGGAAGTGGTGTCGCACAACATGGAAACCGTAGAGCGCCTGTACCGCAAGGTGCGCCCCCAAGCGAAATACCAGCGCAGCCTGGAACAAATACAACGCACCAAGGACTACGGCAAACGCACCAAATCGGGCATCATGGTTGGTTTGGGCGAAACCCAGGAAGAGGTCTTCAAAATCATGGATGACCTCGTGGCACATGGCTGCGACGTACTCACCATTGGACAATACTTACAGCCCACCCAAATGCACATCGCGGTAGCGGAATTCATCCATCCTGATGTGTTTGCGCTGTACCAGGAAGTAGGCTTGAGCAAAGGCTTTAAGTTTGTGGAAAGTGGGCCGCTGGTGAGGTCGAGTTATCATGCGGAGCGGCATTTGTAGGGGTAAGTAATATTATCGCATTTGATCCAAATCTCCTTCCCAACGTAGTTTCCCACGCAGTTCACGTAGTGCAGCTTGCTGTAGCAGTTGGATGTAGAGCTTTAACGCCTGCTCTACCACTGCTTTTTTAGTCTCAAGGCCACTAAGATTGATGGCTTGATCCATTAATTGGTCATCAATGACGATATTGGTTCGCATGTATACACCTATTTTGAGGTGAATATACATATTGTTTAAATGAATAGCAAAAAAAATGAGTTAAGTAGAAAATTACAGGATGCACAACTTTTGGTAAAAAAGCTGGTACCTAAATGGGTGATGAAAATTAAAGGTAAAAATGCGTAAAAAGGCCAAACGTATTTTGGCCTCACTCTGTCTCCCACTTTCCCTTAACTGGTCTAAAAGATCATTCATTCTAGATTTTGCGCATCAAAACTGTTGATCCAAAATATATCGATTTTCTACCTTCGTATGCAAAATTCATAGTAGCTTTAAGCGCCTTGCCGTCAATTTCAACTGCGGCAAAGCGCGAGATAGGGGAAGGTGAGTTGCGGTAGTACGAGAGTTC
>NZ_JBBAKG010000137.1:0-13422 GCF_040403615.1 Haliscomenobacter sp.
TGGACAACCTCAAGAAAAAGCCCTGACTAGCAGGGCTGTTGAATTGTTGAATTGGTGTTTAGGTCGGAACTACCAATATTACTTTGGCTGGGTCCACAAAAAAGTCAAAGGCCATTGTTTCGTCAGCGGCCACTGGATACTTCCAGTCACCTAATTGATTACCAACATTTTCTCGCCAGACCCAGGGCAATCCATTTTTGGTCAAGTTCAAAACACCGTCAGATTCCACAGTGTTGACATTTGGATCACCGTAGTAGGAGTCTGGTTGTACAGTCACTACCCAGGTGTAGGTACTAGGGTCAGCAGGATCTATAGGAACATTGGGATCTGTAGCCTGCTGTTCGCTGGCATATCCGGAATAATTCATCCAAAAATGTGCAAAAAACAGTGTGCCGCCAGTTACTGATATAGTTACCGGAATTGGTCCAGTTATATCGGTTGTGGTTTCAAACACTGCTAATTCTACCACAGGCTCAGTCAGTGCTGGAGCAGACGGTATTTCAATCACTGTACTGGCTGTGACGCTGGTATTGAATACCTCAGCTCCGTTGTACGATACCCGTACCACAACAGCACTGCCAGTTGTGTATGCTTGTCCCTTTAGTTTGACTATTCTTTGAACCATAATTATATCTCCGTTTTTATTATTTATGCTAGCACCAGTGAGTTTGTATTACAGAATCGTGTGTTTCGTGAGGTTTGGGGTCACCATGAAATATCAACAAACTGTTGTCCGGTGCAATAGTGGTGCCGCGCGACGGTGATCGGTAGGTTCTGTTTCGAAAATTCATACCGCCATTTAGTGCGGTCCAGCGCCAGCTTACAGCCCGTCCGTCCTCAAAAAATCTACGGTGTCTGGCAGTTATTACAGAATTCAAATAATCCTGATCACCTCCGCGATAACTGCTTTGTACCTTTTCAACACCTTGCTTTTGAAATTCTGTCCAGATTGACGCCCAGGTCACTGTGTTCCAGTACATCACACTGGAGTTCATGCTTTGCACATGAGGTTTCCATAGGGATTTGAAATCACGTATGGTCCAAAAATAAGCAGGATCCAGATCGATGATCCAGTCCAGATTGTTTACCACCACTGTGTCCAGATCAAAATACAACAATTGCCCTTGATGATGTGCAGGGTTAAACAACTGCATTTTGTACCACCAGGATTGTTTACGACCACTAACACCCGGCCATTCCTGCAGATCATGGCGTATCATGTGGGATGGAACAGGTCTACCGGGTTCTGTGTACACATGCAGCCGTATGCCGCGAGAAATGTGTCTAGTCAACATGGAGTACAATCGATCCACATAGATCCAGTCGTAGCCTGAGCCATGTATCACGCAGGCACAATCAACCGGACCCATGGGATCTGACACTGTGGGTGCAACATAGCCTGGAGATTTTTTTGCTCGATGTTCAGCTCTGGCTGCTCGACGCATGGCTTTTTCTTGCTGAATGTCCATGCTAGTTTCCGGGTGGATTGTGCCAGTATGCCGGATAGTTTTTCAATACTGACTGCACACTGTTGGGATATTTTACATCAATCACATGTGTGGTGCATTTATGGTTGATGGCACTGATGGTATCAAGTTGTTTGAATGCTGCGAGTATTTGTTCAGGATCTCTGTGTTGGCTTTCTATGCAACTGACCACTTTGTTGCGTATGAGATCATCACTGCCCATCCAGGTCCAGTGCCAGCCTACTGGTGTTTTGAATCCCACACAATGACTTCGATCCTTGCGTTTGATGCTGTTGCCCTTGTAGAGTTCGTGTGGTGTATCAAACATTCGTCGGCGTGCTACCACACTGCCTTTCCAGTTGCGTTCAGCACGTTGATCCACGCGATACATGTACATTTCAAATCCACATGTGACTGGTTTATCGTTTTGATCCATCAGTGTTACAATATCTGCCCAGGATTCTGGATTGATTATTTCGTCAAGATCACCGTGTATCACAATGTCTTCTGAGTCACATTCTGTCAGTGCAGGTGCTAGGGCCTGCCGCATCATGGTTTCACACACAAGATTGGTTTGATCTGCTGACAACTCTAGTGTGACCACCTGCAGCCTGTTGCCGTATCTGGTCTGATACCGATCAAGATTGTTCAACAGATTGTATGGTTTGGGAATTCCGCTGAATGTTCTGCTGGCTTCAAGCACTATCCAACGATCCACATAATGATCAGTGATGGCCAGATGTATATCCAGCATGTCAAATTCGTTGTTGAACAACAGGGTATCAATAATCATTTTGGCCACCTGTAGATTATTTGGTAGTTGTCATACACTGGCAAAATACCTTTTGCCTCAAGATAGTCTGCAATGTAGTGTCCTTTGCCGGTTCTAATTCCTGATTCAACAAATCTACTGTTGTCATCAATTGCTATCATTGCTCCAGTTTTTAGATACGGCTCTATAGCTTGGAATTCTTTTAGATGATGAACAGCACTGTCATGGTCATTGTTCCATTTGACGTCCCAGGAGTCAAGATAAAACAAATCTGTTTGGTCTAGGTCTTGCAGACTTTGCAGCCAGGTCACACTGTCCATGCAGGTGGCTCGAAAGTTCATGCTGGGTATGGCGGTGTTGGATGTTGCCACTGCTGCAGGATCAATATCCACGCTGCGAACAGTGCCACCATGCTGATCCACAAACTCTGAGAACAACCTGGCACTTTGTCCATCTTTCCAGTTGCCTGGTTTGCGCATGGTTCCTGTTTCAATAATATGATATTCAGATAACCCTAGGCTTTTAAGATAAGCAAACATCAGGTAAAACCCGTCAGCTCGTCGATATAGACCCTCCACAAGGCCACGCTTGGCACCACTAACAGTGGGGTTCAGTAGATCAAAATAGTTTTCACGATAATATTCAAGCCAAGTGGTCATGTGTTATTTAAATCGAACTGTTGTTATCAAAAGGTTTTGTAACCAACCAGCAACGTCCAGATCTGCAAACCTTTATGTTTAATGGTCCAAAGAAATCCCACACTGCTTGTTGCACACCAGGATAGCCTTTGGTATAATCATCGCCGCCAAACAAGGATCCTAAGCGCATTTTTGGCCACCAGGCTTCAAGATCATTGGTCACTGATTCGTAGCTGTGTCCTGCATCCACATAACAAAAGTCCACAGAATTATCTTTGAAATCGGCGGCTGCATGCCAACTCATCATGGTCAGCATTGTTATGTGTCCCAGCACTGGTTTTACATTTTGTCGGAATATGTTTTCAAGATCCTGAACAGTATCAGTATCATAAGCAATTGCTTCTTCGCCTTTCCAACTGTCCACACAGTAAAATGGGCCCAGCTTGTCACGATTGATCAATTCTACCACACAGTATGCAGCACTACGGCCAGTCCAGGATCCCAATTCTACCCAGGTACCACCTGCAGGAAATTGCTCTAGAACAATATCAAGCATGATAGTATTCTTGTGACTCATAAATCCGTCAACGCTTTGGTAAAAATGCTCCATGATATTTTATTTACCATTATATATGCACATAAATATTTACATGAAAATTGTACTTGTAACTGGCGGATTTGATCCCCTACACTCTGGACACATTTCCTATCTAGCAGCGGCCAAGCAACTTGGTGATCGACTGGTAGTGGGAGTAAATTCTGACGCATGGTTATGCCGTAAAAAAGGCCGACCGTTTATGCCCGCGGTGGAGAGATTATCAGTGATAGAAAATCTACGCATGGTAGATCGCTGTATCCTGTTCAATGACGATGATGGTTCGGGCATTGAAGCCATTCGTGCTGTACAAAGCATGTATCCCAATGATGAAATTATCTTTGCCAACGGCGGTGATCGCACAGCAGTCAACATTCCTGAAATGGCAGTGCAAGATGTGATTTTCAAATTTGGAGTTGGCGGTGACGACAAAAAGAATAGCAGCAGCTGGATACTGGAAGAGTGGAAAAAACCCAAAACTGATCGAGCCTGGGGCTACTATCGTATTCTTCACGAAGTTGGCAGCCATGTCAAACTCAAAGAACTCACGGTCATGCCGGGACAACGACTCAGTATGCAACGACACGCAAATCGTGCAGAGTTTTGGTTTGTGGCTGAAGGTGAAGCCACGGTCTACACTGTGGATCCTCACAGCACTGAATATGAGTTGATGGCAAGTCCTGCACGGCATCAATCAACCTGGATAAAATTAAATCAGTGGCATCAGTTGTGCAATGAGACTGATCAACCCTTGAAACTGATCGAAATCCAATACGGAGAAAATTGCATAGAAGAGGACATAGAACGAAAATGAAAAATATCATACCAGTTTTTGTAGGCTACGATCCCAGAGAAGCCATAGCGTATCATGTGTGTGCCAATTCAATTATTAGACATGCCAGTCAACCAGTCAGCATTATTCCCCTGGCGCTGAACCTGTTCCGAGACTACACAGAAACACACACAGATGGCAGCAATCAGTTTATCTACAGTCGATTTCTGGTACCGCACCTGATGGAATACACCGGTCATGCTATCTTTATAGATGGCGACATGATTGTGCGTGGAGACATTGCTGAGTTGTGGAATCTACGTAACACTGCACAAGATGTACAAGTGGTCAAACACAATTATCAAACACGCATGAGTGAAAAATATCTGGGGTCAAAAAATGAAAACTATCCTCGAAAAAATTGGAGCAGTGTCATGCTCTGGAACTGCAACAGTTTTCCCAATAGAAAACTAACTCCGGAGTTTATTGAAAAATCCACAGGTGCTGAACTACACCGCTTTTCCTGGCTAGACAATGATCGCATAGGTGCACTGCCTCCTGAATGGAATTGGCTACCCGACGAGTACGGCGCCAATACCAATGCCAAACTGTTGCACTACACTCTGGGCACACCGTGCTTTCACGAGTTTGCCACAACACCACAAGGCAGTGAGTGGCATCAAGAACGCATACTTACCGAGTACTGCCAGCAGCGAGATATAGAATGAACAACTGGATTTTTCTCAGCAAAAACGGTGAGGATGAATATGTCAACATGTTGGCTCGCAGTGCCAAGCTAGAACCTACCAACTCTGACTATTTTGATTATCAGTATGACATAGCCACAGATCACAATCAGTTGGTGTTACGAGGCATTCTCAAACACAAAATAATGAAACAATGTCTAGAGGATGGCAATGATTTTTATTTCATGGACTCGGGCTATGTGGGCAACAATATCAGTAACAAAAACTCACAAGGTATCAAGATGTATCACAGGATTGTGCTGAATGATTTACAACACACTACCATACGCGAGCGGCCAAACGATCGTTGGAATCAACTGGGAATCAAACCTCATCCCCGACGATATGGCAAGCGAATTATTGTGGCTGCTCCAGACGAAAAGCCCTGTAGATATTATGGCATAGATCAACAACAGTGGATTAGAGAAACTGTGGCCACAATAAAAACATACACAAATCTTCCAGTAGAAATACGAGAACGGGCACCCAAACGAATTGATAGAGTTCAGTTTCAGCCACTCAGCCAGCTATTGATAAAAGATGTGCATGCTCTGGTCACTTTCAACAGTGTAGCAGCCGTAGAAAGCATACTGGCAGGTGTACCAGCATTTGTGCTGGCTCCCAGTCATGTGGCCACACCAGTGGGCAACACAGATTTGGCCAAGATTGACAATCCATTTTATCCTGATCGAGACTTGCTTGCGGCCTGGTGTCACAGTATGGCATATGGTCAGTATCATGTGAAGGAACTGGCCAATGGCACAGCATTTAGAATGATGCAAGAATCATGAAAGTTGTAAGCTATTTGGCCACGCTGCCTAGAAAAGAACAATACACGCCCGAGTCATTGAAAAAGGCCACGGACAAACTGGACACCTTGAAATATTTTGCACAAGGTGTAACCGAATACGGCGACGAAGGCATAATTGAAACTGAAGCAGTATATCAACCCAGTGATGTGGCTGTGATCCTGGGCTGGGTACACGAACACGGAAAAACAGCCCAACACCTGCAACTACGTCAAGAGATTGTGGAAGGCCAACGCAGCTCGGGTGGACGCACAGTTATTGCTGATTCAAATTTGTTTTTATACAAGGACACAAACAATCCCGGCTATTGGTTGCGCTACAGCTATGATGGTGTGTTCCCCAACACCGGCGAATACTGCGATCAAACTCCGGATCCGATTCGGTGGCAATCAATACAGGCACAAACAGGAGTGCAATTACGACCTTGGAGAGTGAACGGCAAACACATTTTGTTGTGTTTGCAACGTGACGGTGGGTGGAGCATGGCAGGATGGGATGTAATCGACTGGGCTATCAAGACTATCACCGAAATAAGAAAATACTCAGATCGTTCTATCAGAATCCGTTCACACCCTGGAGACAAAAGAGCTGTGAAATACTGCGAACGTCTAATAAAACTCTGCACTGGTCGCAGATTAACAAACATACAATTGAGCAAGGGCGGTAGTACACTGACTGAAGATTTTGTTGATTGCTGGGCAGTGATCAACCACAACTCTAGTCCTGCTGTGGCTGCTGCAATTGAAGGCATACCTGTATTTGTCACTGACCCAGATCGCAGTCAGGCTCGTGACATAGCAGGGGCAGGATTTCACAGAATTGAAAAACCACACACTCCTGACCGTGAATCTTGGATACAGAGAATTGCACAATTTCACTGGAGTCACGAAGAATTAAGATCCGGCGCATGCTGGGAACACATGAAAAAATGGGCAGTCAAATGATTGAAATTATTACCAGCATGGATCAGCGTTATCATGATCTGATTGGCAAAGACTGTGTAGACAGTTTTTTGAGACACTGGCCAAGCTCACGCGGCCTTACTGTGTATGTTGAGCACATGGTGCTGCCTGTTGATGAACGAATCAAAATTATTGATTTTGATGATCTTGAGCCTGACTACACTGTGTTTCAAGCGGATCCAGACTGCAATCAAAGTGAAAAGAAGTTTGCCAAAAAAGCCTATACTATCATGCATGCCATGCATCACAGCAAGGCAGATTGGATTGTTTGGCTGGACGCTGATGTGATATCAGTTGCCGACATGCCTGAAGAGTTATGGACAGCATTGTTGGATGAACAACATCTGAGTTTGTACATGGGCGTGAATTACACTAGCGACAAAAGCGGCAAAAAAGGAGCCTGGTTGGTTCCTGAAACTGGAGTGTTTGCGGTGAATACAAAACATCCAGATTTTGCAACGCTGCGAGATGAATATTGCCGTCGATATCGTGAACGTGATCGCAGTGGACTTCGTAGATTCTATGACAACGATGTACTGGGTGTGGCTATTCAAGCTGTGCCCAATGCAACTCACAGAGACCTTTGTGCAGGATTTCTCAAGCCCTATAAAACTCCACTGCCGCATACTGTGCTGGGCAAGTATCTAATACACTTCAAGGCCAAGCACTCAAAAGCAGAATATGGTCAAGAGCCTGTGGACGAAGACCAGTAACTTTCTGTACGGGGTCTCACAAGATCCTTGTCATTGCTACGTCCAGTATCTTTGCGTTTGCCTTTGAGATGATCTAGGTATGCACCCCAGGCAGTGTTGATCAGCGGATGCCCTTCGCTTCGAATTAGACCTGCACTCCAGTTGAGTTGACGCCATTGAGGGTTTGCTGCCTGCACTTCCGTGCGGGTTTCATCAAACACCCAACAATCATTCCATTCAGCCATGGTCATAAGACGTCCAGAATCATAGGCCAATTGAAACTCTCGCAGCCATGCCCGAGTCACAGGATCCCGAAGATTCATGCCATACAAGCCGCATTCAGTAAATTTCTTTTCTCTACCTAAGAATGCCAGGCCAGTATCTACAGGCATTTGACTGTCAATAAATTCAGTAGTGATAGGTGTGTGGCATACCATGTCAGCATCCATCCAGAACAACACATCAGCTGCACAGTTGGCAGCACAATGGCTAACAGAATATGCCTTGTGACTGAATCGTATGGCGTCCCAGCGAAATCCAATGCCAGGTGCTTTGCCTTTGCGATCCACAGGGCCTGTGGCAACTTGACCACGTGCTCTAGGATCCGATCCCCAGCGTTGTTTGAATGCCACAATTTCCGGACTTGCTGCATGTAGGTCTCTCACATGTAGATTGGGTGCTGATTGTGTGATGGCACAATCTTCTGTGTAAACATATAGGTCAACTTCTTGAGGCCAATTTTGTAAAAATGTATCGATCATGCGACTGGCATATCGATCGTAGCCAGATTGATTGAATGTTGTTAATACTGCGTATTTCATGTGGGTTGATAGATTTCGTTTTGTTTGTTGTTCCAGTACTGATGATCGGCAATTTGTTGTTTTATAACAGCAGTATCTATCTCATCAAGTGTTTGCTTTCTGGGAACTGTTAGGTCTATACTGACTCGGTCGGGGTGAAACCAAAATGCATTCACTGCTCTGGTATCAAATGTAAAAAACTCATAGCCATACTGTGCCCACAGGTCTTTGTACTTTGACAATGAACAACCATAATGAAATTTTCTATTGTATGTGACTTTTTTTACTGGGTTTTCAACATAAGGAAAACTAGCCCAGTCGTTGCCAAAGTTCTTGTTGATCTCGCAACATGCTGTGGCAGGACGAAATCCCGAGTGCAACAGGATTGATGCCACTTCATAATCAAAACTGTCAATATCTAGACTAAAAAAGTCTGGTTGCCAATATTGTTTGGGTATGTATTGTGCAACATTATCTGGGGAAATCATTTGTTGTATTTTGATCAACTGATCTGGCCATCTTTCAGTTACGGATACGTCCCAATCCCACCCATCTATACCAACACCAGAATATCCTTGATGCAGCAGGTCCAGAGTCATATTTTGTGTTCCGTTGCCAAACCCAATCTCCACAAAAGTTTGTTTGGGATCAGCCATTCCTGCCAGCATGTACTCAATGATTCCAGTCTCGTCATTTTGACTAAAACCTTGTCGTTCATAGGGTAAATGCTTCATGATGGTATCCATATTGTGTTGCTTTTGCTCTTGACTGCTGCTGCTTCGTATGGTCCGCACAAGTCGTTTAACCATTGCTTGTGATATTCTTGTTGCCCGTTGTCTTCTATCAGCAACCAGGGCCTATTGCGTTGTATAGTGGCGCGACTTCCTTCCAACACTGCATTTTCAAAGCCTTCAACGTCTATCTTGATCCAGTCAACTGATTCAAAATTGAATCGATCCAGGGAGGTCAGTACTCCGGTGTGTTTTTCAAACTCAGGATTAGCAACAAACTCTTCAACTTGTTTGGTATGTCCACATTTAAGAGTTTGTAATTCAAATGTGACTGTTTGATCTTTGTCGCCAAGCCCTAGGTTATGCAATTCAACATTGGGGCAATCTTCTAGATTTTTTTGCAAGACTTCAAAGTTTTTGAGTACTGGTTCAAAACAAATCACACGTTCAAACTGTTCAGCACTGGGTCTGGCAAAGATACCAATGTTGGCACCAATGTCGATCATGGTGCGTTTGCGTGGAATATTTTGGAATATATAGTAACGATACCGTTGTTGATAGTGTATATCTACATGTTCAGATAGTCGTTCACTAAAGAATCCATTGGGAGGTTCGGGACTGTGCCAGAGAGAATTTATTTTATACATAATGTTTGTTCAATAACTATTTAATACCATATCATGAACATCAGTATATTTAATCGCTTTGGAGCCCTCAATTCTGGGCCTGTGTTTGCAGCATTTCGAGATGGCTGCAAACGTCATTGTATTCGTGTGTCAGAACACGATGCAAGTGCTGACGTTGCAGTAATCTGGAGCCACTTATGGTCTGGACGGATGCTGGCAAATCGAACTGTGTGGCAGGAATTTTCTTCGTCGGGTCGTCCGATAATAATAATGGAAATTGGTCAGTTGAATCGAGGTGTGACCTGGAAGATGGGTGTGAATGGTGTAAATGCATCAGGCTGGTTTGGCGAAGGGCATGAAAACAACCGTACAGCCAAGTTGTCTGTGAGACCACAGCCTTGGCACCAGGGCGATCATGTTCTTGTGGCCATGCAGCGGAACGACAGCCAACAATGGGCAGGGTTACCGCCCAGCGAACAATGGCTAGATCAAACTATTGCCAGTCTAAGAGCACACACTGATAGGCCAATCGTCATACGCCCACATCCAAGACAAAAAATTCGACCCAGGCCAGGCACCAGAATACAACAACCTGTCAAGTTGCATGGCACCTACGATGAGTTCAATTTTAGGACCATGTTGCCCGCTGCCTGGGCAGTGATCAATGAAAATTCAGGTCCCGGTAGTCAGGCCATTATAGATGGCGTGCCTGCATTTGTTGGAGCACACAGCATGGCATTGCCAGTGGCCAACACAGATTTTGCAAACATAGAAAAGCCACGCATGCCCGAACGAGCACAGTGGCTTGAGAATCTATGTCACACAGAGTGGACCTTGGGAGAAATAGCATCGGGTGGACCGATTGGAAGATTACTTTCCGGGTTGAAGCCTAGCTAGATCAGCATCAACCATGTCACGAATCATGGTTGCAAAATCTGTACGTGGTTTCCATCCTAGTTCTACTGCTGCTCGGCTGCTGTTGCCCAGTAGGCTATAAAGTTCAGCAGGACGTTTGAATCTAGGATCACTTTTCACCAAGTGAGTCCAGTCAGTTATTCCCACATGTTCAAACGCCACACCACACAGCTCACCAATACTGTGTTGTTCGCCTGTGGCAATTACATAATCTCTAGCCTCAGGTTGTTGCAGCATCAGCCACATGGCTTCCACAAAGTCTCCAGCAAAACCCCAATCACGTCGGCTGTCAAGATTGCCCAGAGTGACTGAATCTGCTAGGCCCAGTTTGATTCTGGCCACTGCATCAGTAACTTTGCGTGTGACAAATTCACGACCTCTAAGAGGGCTTTCGTGGTTGAACAAGATACCAGAGCAGGTGTACAGGCTGTAGCTTTCGCGGAAGTTTATGGTCATCCAATGACTGTATAACTTGCTCACGCCGTACGGTGATCGCGGGCGGAACGGAGTGAGTTCACCTTGAGAGCCTGCTTCTGTGGCATTGCCAAACATCTCAGAGGTGCTGGCTTGATAAAAGCGTGTGTTGGGGCTGTGGCTACGGATAGCGTTGAGCAAGTTCAGCACGCCTATGGAGTTTACTTCTGTGGTAAGTTTGTTAAGATCCCACGAAGCACCCACAAAACTCTGTGCAGCCAAGTTGTACACTTCGTTGGGTTTGAGAGTTTGCATGAGATGATTCATGTTGTTTTCATCGGTGATATCACCAGTTACCAACTCGATATCATTCTCAATGCCCAACCACTTGATGTTGTCTAAATTGGGATTAGAGTATCGTTTGACAAGGCCATAAACATGATAACCTTTTTCAACTAGTAGTCTAGCGAGATATGGACCGTCTTGGCCGGTCATGCCTGTTACAAATGCTGTGCGTTTCATACTCTTATGTATCACGCATCAATGGTCATACTTGAATATCTTCCATGCCAGCTGCTCGTAGTCTAACAATGTGTCCCAGCATGAAGTTCTTGCTTTCTAATGCTTTCATGATGCCCAGCCAGCAATTGCGTAGCAGAGCTACTTCGTTGATAATGGTTTCAAAATCAATCACTTCATCTTCGCCGTCCACATACTTTTCAGCATCTCTGCTGCTGAGAGCACGATTGTAGCCTTCCAGATACTTTTGAAAGTGCTTGCGACGAATCTTGCGCAACTGGATATTCAGCAGATTCAACACAGCTTCCACTTCCTGAAGCTGATAGAATCTCTGCTCAGTTATGCCCGGAAGCAGCTTGATGTTGTTCTCAACGATGCCGCCAATTTTACAATCTCGTTTGGCATCCAGGAGCTCACGATCATAGTGTGCCATGAAGTCTGGGATCTTGCCCAGATCCGCTGCCACTTGACTATACCACATTAGTTTTCCCAGTTATCATCTTCTGTGGTATCGCTGTCTTCATCCGGGTCTTCATCTTCGGGATCCACATAGTCTTTGTCATTGTCAAGATAAGCAGTGAGCGCACGTTTGATATCCACATCGTTCTTGAAGGCAGCGCGGATATCATCCACATCCGAATCATTGTCAATCAAGATTGCAACCACAGCTTCTGCTGCTTCGTCACGATCCACAGTGTTGACATAACGCTTGAGTTCTCCCCAGATTTCGCTTGCTACTGTTTCGCTCATGCTTCGTCTCCTGCTTCTTCAACAACGACCTCATCTTTGATCTTGGCAAAATCTGCCATGACCTTGTCAAGACAACCATCTTCGTTGGATTCCCAGGCCTTGCGGAAATACTTGATAATCTCGCCTGTGTCCTGCATGGTGAATGCCAGTCTATTGCCATCCTTTTTAAGGATACCTTTTTTCTCAGCTAGATCAGTCAAGCCCGAGTATGGACTCATACCTGTTGTGTACGGAATCTTGACCTGCACACCTTCAAAAGGTTTAGAGTAACGTGTTTTCATGATCTTGCAGCTGGCGCGGATACCATTGACCTCTGACACCTTGTTGCCATCCTCATCTTCTTTGAGCTTGAGTTTCTTCATGGCAACTACAATTGAGCTGGCATAGATAAATCCTTGACCACCTGAGATCTTGTCATCTGGGTCAAACATGTCCTGACTTGCGTATGTGTGATTGGTACACACCAAGCCCACATTGTAATTACCAAACATGTTGACACAGTTACGAACCAAGGCTGTGAGTGCTTTGGGTTTACGACCAAGGTCACCTTTCATTTCGCCTGCTTCGAACTGATTAACATCTGTGGGTGTCAACAACATGCCCAAGCTGTCAATCACAAACATGACCTTGGGACGTTCGCCTTCGGCCAGAGCCTTGTAGTCTTGCATGAATGTACTGATTGTTTTGGCTACATCATCAATCATGCTCATGCTTAGTTTCAGCAGTTTGTCCTGGCTGGTGTCCACGCCTAGAGCCTTGAGCCAAGCTTCATCCAAGGCGTTTTCGCTGTCGACCAAGACTACATAGATGCCTTGCTCTTGTGCGTTCTTGATAATGTTGCCCGAGCAGATGTAACTCTTGCCTGCACCAGATTCACCAGCAAACACTGTGACCTTGCCCAGCGGAATACCGCGATCAAAGAATCCTGAGATCAAATAGTTCAGTGCATAGTTGCCTGTGCTTACCCAGTCTGTAGGATCATTGAAGCCAATGCTGAGTCCTTCAATACTTTTTGTAATTTCCTTGCGAAACTTGCTTACATCAAATGCTTTTGCCATTCGTTTTTCCTTAATACAAATAAAAACACACAGAAAAAATCTCTCTGTGTGTAACGTCAGATTACTTCTGTTGACGTGAACGAATCATGGCCAAAATATCTTCGGCTTTCTGTGCTGGTTTTGGCACAGCAACAGGTTCAGCAGCAAAAGATTTTTC
>NZ_JBBAKG010000138.1:0-2328 GCF_040403615.1 Haliscomenobacter sp.
CATTTTGCCAGAGGATTAGATAAGTAAACGTTTCATTTCAAGTGTCTTATCTAATACTCTGGCTCAGGAAAAATGATCACTTATTTTTGCCCCACTACTTAGGTTACAATGAATTTATTATTTGATCACGATCAATTTTCTATTGATCAATTGATGTCCACTTATAACCCTACAGTAGTAAACTCCCCCAGCGAGGTTCTCCGCATTCACATCAGTGTTGTAGGGTACATTTTGTTCTACACTTCCCTCAAATAATGTTTTTATTTTCAGACCAGTCAGGGTACACAAGTCAACAACCAGGTGAGCACTCGGGCCGGTATTCAGAAATTCAATTTTCGCAGTACTCGTCAGTGGGTTTGGATAAATCAGGATGCTGATATTGGATGCTGCCTGCTCAAAGCTATTGGAAGAGGGCAGTGCAATATCCGAGGCAATACCTCCAGCAACCAAGGTTACCGTTTGACTGCAAGCGCTAACGCAGCCAATTGAGCTGGTCAGGGTAACGCAGTACCATCCAGCCTTGCGTACTTCGATGCACTGTTCCGTCGATCCGGTACTCCACAAATAATTGGCTATTCCAATAGGTGCACAGAGCCGGGTAGATTGGCCCGCGTTGATGATAAAAGTACCCGTAACTTGGCATTCTGGTGGCGAACTGAGGGTCACAGTGGCACTACAAGTACTCTTGCAACCATTTGAATTGGTGATGGTGACGCTGTAAATTCCAGCTTTGCGTACGGTGATGCACTGATTGATTGAGCCATTGCTCCACAAATACCGGCCAGCGTTGGCAGGAGCGCAAAGTTGGGTAGTTTGACCTACACAAATGTCCAAATTTCCAGTAATTTCACATTTGACCACCGGGACAACCCGCAGCATTTTGCTGCAAAAGCTGGTGCAACCAGCAGCATTGGTGACTGTGACAGCATATGTCCCTGTTTTTCCTACATCAATGCATGAAGTTGTCGAGCCATTGCTCCACAAATAGGCAACGCCTTTCGTAGACACACAAAGCTGGGCAGTTACACCCTCGCAGATGGTTGAAGGCCCTGTGATATCGCAGCTGAAAGCCGGACTAACCGAGATGGTTTTGCTGCATATGCTGGTACAACCCACTGAATTGGTCAGCGTAAGTGCATAAGTACCGACTGAACTTACTTCAATACATTTGGTGCTTTCGCCGGTACTCCACCAATAATCCATGGCACCGGCGGCGGCACAAAGTTGGGTCTTTTGGCCTTGCTCACAAATGACATCCTTGCCTGTAATCACACAAGCCTGGGTATCCATCTTTATCGTTTTACTGCAACTGATGAAACAGCCTCCTGGATAGGTTAGGGTGACTGCATAGGTTTTCGCTGATCTTGCATCAATGCAAGTCGTTTTTTCACCCGTACTCCATAAGTAGTCAATTGCACCTAGAGGGGCGCAAATCTGTACAAATTGACCTCCCCGGCAAAAGATGTCATTTCCTGTGATCAAACAATTGATCTGGGAAACAAGGGTAACCGTGGCACTGCACCTACTCACGCATCCCCCAGCATAGGTTGCCACAACCGAATAAAGTCCAGTTTTGCTTGCATCGATGCACGTAGTGGTTGCTCCCGTACTCCATAGATAACTTACAGCGCCTTCGGGGGCACACAAGCGGGTAATTTGGCCTTCTGCACAAATAAAAGTGTTTCCGGAGATCAAACAATTGGCAGGGGTACTGATCGTCACCGTTTTGCTACAAGTACTGGTACATCCCAATGAATTGGTAACCGTGATGAAATAGGTTCCAGCAGTGGAGACATCGATGCAATTGGTCGTTGCACCGGTACTCCATAGGTAGCTGGATGACCCCGCTGGCACACAAAGTTGGGTGCTTTGGCCTTCCTCACAAATGGAATTGTTTCCAGTAATTGTACAAGACAAGGGCTGGCCGGCAGCAACAGCTTTTCGGCAAGTACTTACACAACCGTTGGCATCGGTGACCGTCACCGCATAAGTGCCTTCATTTTTCACCTCTATACAATTGGTTTTCGCACCAGTATTCCATAAATAGGAAACCGCACCTGAAGGTACACACAACACCGTTGGTTGATCTGGACAAATTGAACCACTTGAGGTCATTTGACAAGTAGCAATTTTGCTCACCACGATGGTTTTGCTACAAGTACTGGTACATCCTCCATTGGTAATCGTAACGGAGTAATTGCCCGCTTGATTTACATCAATACAATTGGTAGTCGCGCCAGTATTCCACAAATAACCTGTTGATCCTGCGGGTACACACAACTGCGTAAATTGGCCTGCGCAAATGGAACCATTGCCCGTGATCTGGCA
>NZ_JBBAKG010000138.1:2428-13313 GCF_040403615.1 Haliscomenobacter sp.
GTGATCTGGCAAATAGGCAGTGGATTGACACTTACCAAGATGTGGTTGGAAACCGCGTCTCCACATGCATTTGTGTTGGTGACAAAGTAATCACCCGCAGTTGTAACGGTTATGCTTGGGGTGGTTGCGCCGGTACTCCAGGTACCACCACTATTGCCAGAAAGAACAACACTGGTTCCTGCGCAGATCGCAGTAGAACCTCTCGCAGTAAGGACCGAAGCAACTGGAAGGCTATTGTTGCTGATTGTTTTACTGCAAATGCTGGTACAGCCGCCGACATTGGTCACCGTGACCGTATACGTAGTTGCCGTAAGTGCTAAAATACAACTGGTCGTCGCGCCGGTACTCCACAAATAGCCTGCCGCCCCTGCGGGTACACACAGTTGTGTAGATTGGTCTGGGCAAATGGCATTGTTGCCCATGATCTGGCAGGTTGCCTCTTGACCTACTGTAACCGTCTTACTGCAAATACTCTTACAGCCATTTGCATCGGTTACCGTAACCGTATACGTTCCGGTAGCATTCACGGTGAGGCAACTGGTGGATGCACTCGTACTCCACAAATAAGTAGAGCCTCCACTGGCGCACAGTTCGGCAGATTGGCCAAAACAAACAGTTTCGACACCAGTGATCAGGCAAATGGGCAGCGGATTGATGCTTACCAGAATGTGGTTGGAAACCGCATCTCCACAGGTATTGGTATTGGTGACGTAGTAGTCACCCGCAGTTGTTACGGTTATGCTTGGGGTAGTTGCGCCAGTATTCCAGGTTCCGCCAGTATTGCCTGAAAGGACAACACTGGTCCCTGCACAGATCGCAGTGGCGCCGCCTGCTGTAAGGACGGAAGCAACCGGAGCAGGACTGGTACCGATTGTTTTACTGCAAATGCTGGTACAGCCGCCGACATTGGTCACCGTGACCGTATAGGTAGTTGCCGTAAGTGCGAAAATGCAACTGGTCGTCGCGCCGGTACTCCACAAATAGCCTACCGCCCCTGCGGGTACACACAACTGCGTAGATTGGCCTGTACAAATGGCGTCGTTGCCCGTGATTTGGCAGGTGGTCTCCTGACCAACCGTGACTGTCTTACTGCAAGTACTCTTACAACCATTTGCATCGGTGACCGTAACTGTGTATGTTCCGGTAGCATTCACGGTGATGCAACTGGTGGATGCACCCGTACTCCACAAATAGGTAGAGCCTCCACTGGCACACAGTTCGGTAGATAACCCTGGACAAATAGCATCGCTACCCGTGATCTGACAAATGGGCAGCGGATTGACATTGACCAGGATATGATTGGAAACTGCATCTCCACAAGTATTGGTATTGGTGACATAGTAGTCGCCCGCAGTTGTAACAGTTATGGTTGGGGTGGTTGCGCCGGTACTCCAGGTTCCGCCACTATTGCCTGAAAGGACAACACTTGACCCTGTACAGAAAGTAGTGGCGCCTCCCGCTGTAATGACTGAAGCAATCGGAAGGGGACTGGGGCTAATTATTTTGTCGCAAATGCTGGTACAGCCATTTGCATCGGTAACCATAACGGTATACGTTCCGGTAGCATTCACGGTAATGCAACTAATTGATGCACCCGTGCTCCACAAATAGGTAGAGCCACCACTGGCACATAGTTCGGCAGGTTGCCCAGGACAGATGGTTTCGACACCAGTGATTTGACAAATGGGCAGTGGATTGATGCTTATCAGAATGTGATTGGAAACCGCATCTCCACAAGTATTCGTGTTGGTGACATAATAGTCGCCAGCGGTTGTAACAGTTATGGTTGGGGTGGTTGCGCCGGTACTCCAGGTTCCACCACTATTGCCAGAAAGAACAAGACTGGATCCTGCACAAATGGCAGTAGCACCACCTCCAGAAGTAATGACGGAAGCAGTAGGTAAGGGATTGATGCTGATGATGAGGTGATTGGAAACCACATCTCCGCATGCATTGGTATTGGTGACAGAGTAGTCGCCAGCGGTTGTAACGGTTATGGTTGGGCTTGTTGCGCCAGTACTCCAGGTGCCGCCAATATTGCCAGAAAGAACAAGACTGGATCCTGCACAGATCGCGGTATTTCCAGAAGTAATAACCGATGCAGTAGGGAGGGGGTTGACAATTACAGTAATGTGGTTAGATGTTGCACTTTGGCAAAGTCCAGAATTGGTAACAAAATAATCGCCACCTGTGGTTACCGTGATGGAAGCTGCCTTACTGCCATTGCTCCAGGTACCAAATTTATTCCCCGAAAGAACTACACTTCCACCGGCACAAAATGTAGTTGTACCGGCTGCTGAAATAACTGAGGCGGAAGCTCCTGCGCCAGTAACAGCATTATTGCTCATGGAAATGGCGCCTTCCCGAGACAGTCCCCTACCATCTAAAGAAGAACCCTCTAATAGGTTAATGGCGCCGTTGGCAACCACAGTACCTACGAAGGTAGCCCCTTGACCGAGCGCAAATGCTCCGTTTACTTGCCAGTATACGTTGCACAATGAGGCAGAATTGGTGAGGATTACTCTCGAAAGGGTACTGGTTGATAAAGCACCATCTATTTGAAAGATAAATATGGCTCCAGGATCACCTTGTCCATCTAGAATCAGGTCACCAGTTAGGGTTGAAGCAGCACCCAGGCAATAAATTTTCGGGGTAAGCATTTGACCACCGCCTAGCGTTGTGCCAATCACACTGTTGCAAGTGAGGCCAACCAATTGACTGTAGGCAAGACCTACATCGGTAGCAGCTTGTGCTGAAACAGCGTCTGCGGTGTGGATTTGCCCAATTACTGTACCGGGGGGGAAGTCAGTGAAGGCACCAACATTGGTACCAATATCTCCTTTCACGATTGAGCTACCACCATTGCTGAATGCACCAACTGCAGTAAACAGCGTAAAGCTGCCGGACGTTCCAAGGTTGGGTGCTTGTCCAAAAGCAATCATCGGCAATAAAAAGAAAACAAGAGATCTAAATGCGGGTTGTATTTGTGTTTTCAAAATAAGTATTTTACAGTGTGAGAAAATCTTTGATCTACAATAGTGAGGTATTTAAACACCATATGTGTTACACTATTCTGATCAAAAGTTACATAGTTCTCACATTTCAAAAATTGGCCGTTATATTAAAAAAAGTGATGACTTTGATTCTATTTTTTATGAAAATGGACTTCGGGGAAAAGACTTCGAGTGACTGCCCAGTATTGTAGGCAGCCACTCCGAAATCCAATTGCTTATGAATACTAAAATTTAAACTCTTAGTTGTGTGGTATGATGTCGATGATTACTGTCCGGTTGTAGAAGCGTTCTTCTGGGTAATTGTTTTCAAACGGAGATACCGTCTGGTCTTCGCCAGAGCCAATGACTTCAAACTTCACATCGCTCCGTCCAGCTTTGTTCAATCCATTTTCAAGAATGGACTTCACATCGTTGGCGCGGGCCAAGGAAAGTCTTTGGTTGTAAGCTTCATCCCCAATGATGTCGGTGTGGCCATGTACAATTACCGTTCCTCCTTGAGGAATTTTTGGAATGACCACCTCCGTGAGGTATTTTTCATAAATCGCAATTGCTTTTGATTCATTGAATTCGTAAATGACGCTGAATCTCATGCCTTCTTCATTTTGGGGCGGCGTCCAAAGTGCCATATCTACTGAGGTTTCCTTTTTCACAGTTTTTCCGGTCCAAGTTTTTCCAATCATGGTTATCGCATAGTGGCCACTGGGGCGAGTACCGAGAATGGCCTTTCCGGGCAGACTCACATTCTCCTGAGTATACGGGCCAAAGGATTGCATTTTTCCTTTGTCGTCCAGGATCTGCAAAGACCAGGAAGAGAAGGCTTCTTTTGCACCTTTGACATAGAAAGATACGTAGCTCTCAAAAGGAGCTTCCTGTACACCAATTACTTCTACCGGCTTAAAGAAGACCTCAGGTCCGGTTTGAAACTCCATCAATAACTCTGGAGAAGTACTTTCGATGGATACTCTTCGGTCACCTTCCCGCAGTAATTCAAGCTCACGGGTTCCCCCGGGTTGTTCGGAAGGTATGTTGGGTTTGTTCCGGCCTTCAATGCTGATTCTGGATTCATTGATGCGGAAAATATTCACCAGGTAGTTTTGAACGGATATGGCTATTGCCCGGCCATCTTCGGGGCCTTTTTCGGATGAACCGACCAACACAATGCTGGTGCCTGGATTTTTGCCCATCCGGTCGCCGAGAATATTGAGCACATTGTAGTACACGGTCATGCTGCGATCAGACCTTCCAGAGAGTTTTTTGGGGGCAAATTGCTCCAATTGATTCTCTTTAAAATCTTTTACCTGATCTCTATCCAACAATACATAGCGGTTGGGAATTTCAGTAGAACCCAGGTTGAAAAATACGTAATTCCGCAATGGAAAGGTTTCTCTAACCCTGCGCTGAACCGGGATGTTGCGCGGTGAGGTGACATAAAATTGCACCTCAGGAATAATAGTAACTGCGTTTTCGACCATGGGGGCATTCGCTGTTGGGGTTGCTTCCACTTTTTGGCCATGGCCAAACTTAAGTGCGGCGCCAACGCGCAAGGTCGTGATGTTCCAGGTTTCGATGGAACGAGGCGACTGGCCAAAATAGGGTTGAAAAGAGACAAATGGAGAAAATACCGTTTGCATTGGTTGATTGGGAGAACTCAGCGGGATATCAAATCCTGCTCCAATTTGCATCGAAATCAGGGTCGCTTTGACTTCGCTCAAGTCCCCTTTCACATCCGGCGTAGCTTCCTGATTCGGAAATGCCGGATTGATGCCCAGTTTGTAGGTAAAGCTTTTTTCCACGTTAAAGGCCATACGTGGCCCACCGTACAAGTAAAAACCAGAGTGGAACGGTGCAACCCGCAAACTGGGTTCTACGGTGATGTAACTCAACTTGGCGGCCAGGTCAGCAGGGCAATTGCAGGGCGTAAGCTCCTGTTTGTACTCACTGTGGCGATTGTCGTAACCAACTTGTAGCATCACGCCCAAGCCGGTATTGGGATTGACAAACTCCAGCAGCGGCGCAACAAAAAGTCCAACCCCATTGCCTTTTGTAAAGGATATTGGAGCCGTAAAATCCGCATTTAACTGTTGGGTAGAGCCACGGTAAAAATTAAAATTCGCGCCTCCGGCAGCACCAAACCAAAAGGATGGCTTAGAATAGGCATCCTCTTGGGCTTGAAGCGGCAATTGGACAGCAATCAAAAGTAACGCACTGATGATTAGGCTTTTCATGGCCCAGCCACAAGCAGTCCACTCCGTGCGTGACGCTTTATTTGTATTTGAATTGACTTGCATTTGTTTTGTTTTAAGGCTTATTGATCAACAAGCCAGGGGATTTAAATTACCTTAAGTACAAAGTTCCATTTGTAATTGTACCCCATTGGCGTGCCAGCAACGTTCATTGCACCGGTAGTAATGGTTGCTGTGTAAGCAGTGTTGGACAACAGGTTTGTACTGGGGGTGAAATAGGCTGTTGAACCAATGTAGGTAACTGCTCCCGCTACGGGGGTAGTTCCCTGAGTTACCCGAAATGTCAATGGAGTAAGGGTCAGCGGGTTCATGGGTACGCTGAATGTAGCCGTAACTACCTTGTTTGGTTCAACACCAGTCACATTGTTGGCTGGATCTGTACCAATTACTGTAGGCGAAAAGTTGATGCCCGTGGTGAATCTCCAGACACGCTCTGATTGTAAGGCATTGCCTTTTGCAGATTTCACTCCGGTTTTTATCCTGGCAACATAGGTTTTATTGGGACTAAGTGCAGCCGAAGGCGTAAAGGAAACCGTGGTATCCACATACGAAACAAGGCCACTAACGGCCACTCCACTGGTGTCTTGCAAGGTGAAAGTTGCAGTAGTGAAAGTTGCCGGGTTCATCTTTTCGTTGAAAGTCGCTTTGATGATGCTGTTTAAGGTGATTCCAGTTGCGCCATCTATCGGATTGGTAGACACTACCGTTGGACACAATCCGATGACTTCAACGTAGTCATCTTTTTGGCAGCTTGCAAACAGCAAAACCGATGCAAGGGCAAGGGTTGAGAATAGATTGTACTTTTTCAATGGTTTGGATTTAGTCGAAGTGAAGCTAAATTACAGTGTTCGATGAAGGCTGAATGGGTAAAAAACGGTTACTATCATTACCGCCATTGGCCGCGTACCCAGTAGTTTCCTCTTGGATTGGTGTTCCAATGCCCAGGTACAAAGGAGCGACCTCTGCTTGGTATCTGCCAAGCGCCATTCCGTTGGACATAATTGCGTGATCGGTTGTTCCAACCCCATTCGCCACCAGTCCAAACGTGCGCATTGCTCGGTTGATTTGGGCGGACGCCATCAATGTAGTTGGGTCTCACTGCAACATAGCCAGGGGCACAACTATTAAAAATAAAAGCCATACATAAAATGCATGCTAAAAAGAAAATCTTTTTCATTGGTTTACTTTTTTAAGGTAGTCAAATAATTGTTGGAGAAGAACGGAGAAGCTTTTCATCCATCCTTCACCAATCTATGCACTCAATTATCGCTTATGGTCAGTTCATTTTCTACCGACCACACGCCTGGTGCGTTCCAGGCAATGCGCCCAGCTTCATCTTTTTGGTACAATGAGTGAACGGTGCCATTGAGCGTTACCCGATTGCCCGTGACCTGAACCTTGATGTGCTGATCGTCGATGGACCAATTGCGGGCCAATGCGCGCTCGATGCCATTCTTTTCGATGCCATCGTGTGCGGCGGTATTGATGGTGATGTTGTCGATGATGCCTCTGATGCCTGGAAGGTTGCGGATGGCTTTCTTGGCAGCCTCTCTCTGGTAATTCCATTGCACGCCGCCGTGAAGGGAAACCCAACCGTCTTCTACTTTGATTTTGATATCGTCTCCTGGCACTTCCCAGTTCCACTTGAAAGCATTCAGAACATCTTTGGCTATTTCATTGTCGTCTTTCTTCAAACTGTGGCCAAACTGAATTTCGATTTTTTCAACGACGGCCTTTACGCCAGACACGTTTTTGGCCGCTTCTTCGGCTTCTAATTTTTTTGCATAACTGTCTACGCTTCCGGTCAGGGTAACCACGCCGTCTTTGGCAGTTACGCCAATTTCTGCGGCTTTAAATAAGGGTTCCCATTTGATGGCATCAAGAACATCTCTTTGCAAATCTTCGTTATTTTTCATGGTGAGGCTTTTTGTTTTGCGAATACATTTTCACAACACAAAGGTGAGCCATACTGAATCAGGAAGTGTTACACAAATCTTTAGATAAGTTGCATTATTCACATGTTTAGAAGCAACTGAACTATTCATTGAGTTGACTAGTTCAGCTTTACCTTCCTCATCCGCTTGATCACTTTCACCAATTCATACCAGATTACGCTGAGTACCCCTACCCCACTGGCAATCAGCAATTGATTCAAATTCAACTGTTCAAACCCAAAGAATTTTGACAAGAATGGCACAAAAAGGATCAATCCGGAAAGCGATAAGGTGATGCCAATGATCACCAATACCAGGTTGTTTTTGTATTTCAGGGTTGTGATGATCGAATAATAAAAAGAGCGGTTTACCAGGGTCAGGATAATATTGGCGGCAATCAGCACTGCAAAAACCATAGTGCGGGTAAGCGCTTCATCATAGCCTTCATACACAGCGTATTGGTAGGTACCCAAAGTCCCCATGGTGATCACCAATCCTTGGATAATACTGGTGGTCAGCTCTTTCCAATTGAAAAACGTATTGGTCGGCGTACGGGGTGGCAATTGCATGGTGTTCTTTTCCATTGGCTCGTTCTCGTAAATGATCGAGCAGGTAGGGCCCATCACCAATTCCAAAAAAATGATGTGAACAGGCGAAAAAATATTGGGGTAAATCCAGCCCAAGGCCAGTGGTACAAACACGGTCAGAATGATCGGAATGTGAATGGAGATGATGTATTGAATGGCTTTTTTGAGGTTGGCGTAGATTTTTCTGCCCATGGCTACGGCATCCACCATTCTGGATAGATCGTCGTCGATCAAAATCAAGGACGCAGCCTGCTTGGCAATTTCTGTTCCTTTTTTTCCCATGGCGATGCCGATGTGCGCAGCTTTCAGGGCCGGACCATCATTGACGCCGTCGCCTGTCATGGCTACCACCTGGTTTTTTGCTTTAAGTGCATTGATAATTTTGAGTTTCGCTTCTGGAAACATGCGGGTGAAGACCTGAATGTCCATTACCTGTTCTTGCAAATCCGCATCAGAGAGCTTCATGAGCTCATCCCCCGTCATGCTTTTTTCATGCCCCTTGAAGCCTATTTGCTGGGCAATCGCACTGGTTGTAGCCGCATTGTCTCCTGTAACAATCTTCACTGCGATGCCAGCTTTGTAAAAATCTTTAAAAACCGCCTGGATGTTGTGCTTGGGTGGATCGTAAAAAGCAACCAGCCCTTTGAAATGGAAATGAAATTCCTGCTGCTTTTCGGGAAAATGAACTCCTTCAAACTCAGCTTCAGCCACGGCCAACAAGCGATAGCCATCGGCGGCCAGGGCATTCACGGCAGTTTCAATGAGGTGATGTTCCTCTGCCGACAAGTTGGAAACCTCCATCAGTGCTTCGGGCGCCCCCTTGGCCGCAATGATCCGTTTTCCTTGTTCATTTTCAAACAAGTGCGTCATCATAGGTGGTTTTCCCCCCAAAGGATATTCGTGGATCATTTTGTATTGGGCTCTTTCATCAGTAGCTGTAGCCGAGGTATAGGCATCGTGCAGCGCCACCTCCATGGGGTCAAACGGAATGGGTTCGCTGGCCCACATGGCCGTGCAGACGAGCGCTTTTTCTTCGTCGCTGAGGTTTTTGTGCTCTAGGGTCGAGGTTTGGTGGGTAGCCAACACAAACAACTTGGCCAAACTCATTTTGTTTTCGGTGATGGTGCCGGTTTTATCCGTGCAGATAACAGTAGCGCTCCCAAGGGTTTCTACGGTTTTCATCTGCTTGACTACAATGCCCATTTTCATCAGGCGCCAGGCACCCAGGGCCATAAAAGTGGTAAACGCTACCGGAATTTCTTCGGGCATTATACTCATGGCCAGCGTGAGTGCCTTGAGTAGACTGTCTAGCAGATTTTGAGAATGACTGTAGTTGATCCCCCAAACAATGCAAAAGACCACTGCCCCTACGATCACCATTTTGGTCACAAAATTGCCGATTTGCAATTCCAGCGGAGTTTTTTCCTCCTTGATGCTTTCCAGGCTTTTGCCAATTTTCCCGATTTTGGTTTCATTGCCTATCGCAGTAATGGTCGCAATAGCCAGACCACTCACTACCTGTGTACCCCGGTAGATGAAATGGTCTTCTACCGTCTTGTCTTTTTCCACCGAAAATGATTCCCCGGTCAAGATGGATTCGTTGACTGCAAAATCGTTGGAATGCACTATTGTACCATCGGCAGGAACGGCGGTGCCTTCTTCGACCATGAGACTGTCTCCTACTACCAGTTCGTCACTGGGAATTTCTATAATTTCGCCATCTCGAATCACCTTACAGTTGGGTTGGGTAAAGTTTTTGAGTTTCTCCAGGGCATTCCTGCTGCGAGAATCCTGATACAATGAGATGGCAGCTTCAAATAATATGGCAAATGAAAGAAAAATTCCATCCCCTATTTTTCTGCTGATAAAATAAATGGAAGCCGCCACAAACAACAAAATGACCATGGGCTCTTGAGCCACTTTTTTCAAGGCATTGAAAAATCCGCTGTCTTTTTTAAAAGCCAGGCGGTTGTATCCATATTTTTCGCGGGCCTTTTCTACTTCTGGGAGGCTCAGCCCCTTGATTCCAAAATTGTTACCAGTCATATCCGCAAGCTTTTTTATAAATATACGAAAGCCCGCGCCAAATGGCAACGGGCTTCCTGCTCTAGGGATTAATTGTATCTATAGTGCAAATAGAGTTGAGACAATTGATTTACAAAAGGATCGACAAACCGACATACAAAGAATAAGTTTTGACTTTCGTTTTGTCCAGCAGGTAATAAGAATCAGTAGAAATGGTGTTGCTTCTGTCGCTGATGTCGAACAAACCTTCTACACCACGGAATCCGATACCCAGCCTGGAAGTATGTGCTGAGTTTAGTCCAAAATCAAGTCCCGCGCCGTAAGCAAAACCAAGGTCTCCTTTTTTGACTGCCAGAACCGCCGATGGATTATCGTTACCATTGTTTTTGGTAAAGATAGTGCTGCCTGTGCTGATTCCAATTTGGGGTCCACCCACAATGTTAAAGTTTACCACTTTCGATTTTCCTGTATTCAGCGAAAGCAGAACAGGAATGTTGACGTATTTCAATTTGATTTGGCGTTCAACATCCACATCAGTGTATTTCTGGGCAATGGCGCTGTACAATACTTCTCCCTGTATGCCAACGTGATCGGTAAAATTGATCCCTAGGATGGCACCAAAACCGTTGCCGTTGGTATAGTCTCCCAGTTTATTGCCATTGCCTGGCGTAAATACCTTGAAGTTAGAAAAGGTAGGCATGTAGCGCAACCCAAACTCTACCGATTGAGCGGCTGTTTTGCCTGCTCCCATTAATAGCATTGCTGCGATGGTGATACAGGTTAGTACTTTATTGCGAAAATTATTCATATCAATTTCATTTAAGGTGAGTGATGGTACAAAGGTGAGCCATTTCCAAGCCACATGCGTTACACAATTCCGATCAATATTTACAGCATTCACACATGGTTTTTTTTAAATAAAAACCTGTGAATGATGCAATTAATATCCAAAATGATGTAAGAGTTGTCTTTGGCAAAAGCAGCATCTTTGTAGAAATTCACCCTTTAAATCTAAAAATCATGGGAAATTTGCTGTATACGGTAGCCGTTATATTGGTTATCGCCTGGGCCATAGGGTTCAT